>NZ_JAKSYB010000076.1:0-746 GCF_022829505.1 Methylobacterium sp. J-043
TCCGACACGATCACGGCGGGCGACGGCGCCAAGACCGTGCTCGGCGACAGCGGCCAGCTCGACCTTACGGCGGGCGTGCCGACCCTGATCCAGACGCTGACGCCGGTCCTCGGCGCGGCCGACACGATCAAGCTCGGCAACGGCCGCAAGCTCGTCCTCGGCGGCGCCGGCGGCGACCTCGTCGACGGCGGGTCCGGCGATGCCATCGTCATCGGCGATGCCGGGCTCGTCCGTCTGGTCAACGGCAGCCCGGTTCGGGTCGAGAGCACGGATGTCGGCGTGTCCGGCGACGACACCGTCACCCTCGGCGCCGGCAACGGTGTGGTGCTCGGCGGCTCGGGTGCCGACCGGCTGACGCTCGGAACCGGCCGCTCGGTGGTGCTCGGCGACAACGGTATGGTCGACTTCGACGGGCAGGCGCGTCCGGTCGAGATCACCTCGACGGCGCCGGATGTCGGCGGCGGCGATGTGATCGTGGTCGGCGACGGCGGCTCGGTGGTGCTCGGCGGCTTCGGCTCCGACACGATCACCACGGGCTCGGGCTCGGATGTGATCCTCGGCGACAACGGCGCGGTGCCGCTCTCGCCCTGCATTCCGGTCTTCGTCCGCACGACGAGTGCGGGCGCGGGCGAGGCGGAGGAGCTCCGGGCAGGCGGGGGGGAGAACGCCGTGCTCGCCGGGGTCGGTGTGGACACGATGGTGAGGGGCTCCGGCCGCGACACGGTCTTCGGCGAAGCGCGTCAGGG
>NZ_JAKSYB010000002.1:0-5600 GCF_022829505.1 Methylobacterium sp. J-043
GAAGCCCAAGACGCCAGAGAGCCCCTGGGCGGTGACGGGCCTGTACTTCTACGACAATGGGGTGCTCGACATCGCCGCCGAGGTGAAGCCCTCGGAGCGGGGCGAGCTCGAGATCACCTCCGTCAACCAAGCCTATCTCGAGCGCGGTCAGCTCCATGTCGAGCGGATGAGCCGCGGCTACGCGTGGCTCGACACCGGCACGCATGACAGCTTGCTGGAAGCGGGCGAGTTCGTGCGGGTGTTGCAGCGTCGGCAGGGGCTTCAGGTCGCCTGCCTCGAAGAGATCGCCTACCTGCAGGGCTTCATCGGCCGCGAGCAGTTGCAGGCGCGCGGCGAGCTGTTCGTCAAAACAAATTACGGACAAGATTTGCTTAGGCTTGCTAAATTCGAATTGAGTTTTTATTAGACAAAAACTTACTTATGTTATTGTTGATTTATAAGCCGACTACAACTAACGTCACGATCCACAAAGGTAGAATGCTAATGCTGTTCTCGACAAAAAAAACTAACAAAAGAAATATCTCTATTGTAGGCAATTCCATATTGTTCGACGCCGAATATTACAGACTTACGTATGGTGTAAAAAGGTACAGGAATGCCGCTAAGCATTTCTGTGATATTGGCTGGAAGATGGGCTTCAATCCTTCGCAGCACTTTAATACGTCTTACTATATTAAGTCGTATAAAGATGTAGCAAGCAACAACGTCAATCCGCTTGTGCACTATCTTAAGCACGGCGGGAAGGAAATGAGAAGACCAAGCGATAAGTTCGATGTTCAATCATACTGCGCGGCACATCCAGAGGCAATGGAGTCCGGCAAAACTCCTGCTGAACATTGCCTGGCGACATATGGGAATTACCATTGGCGGCGCGATCTTGATGTTTCTGACGCTTCACCAGGCGCTGCTGATAATTTCTTACCCTATTTTGACAAAGAATTCTATCTTTCGCACAACCTAGATGTGGCTCAAGATGGGATAGACCCCTTTTTGCACTATATCGAATTTGGACAATACGAAAGTAGGGATCCATCACCCAATTTCGACACTTTTTATGTTCGAAAAGAACTAAAAAAGGCGGGCAAAATAAGCCAAAACATTATTAATGAACATGCTAATATTGCAAAATTACAGCCTGCAAAACTCTGCAATGCAGAGGCCGTGTTATTCGACATCAATGACGGTCAACCAGCAGTCAAACAGCGTGTCCATAATTTGAGTCTATGCGTGCACGTGCATTGTTTCTATCCTGAGCTGATAGCAGAACTGATTCCAGGATTTAACAACTTGCCGATTGGTTCGGCGGTAGTCGTAACTGTCACAAAACAAGCTGATAAAGAATTCATTCAAAACTGTCTAGCTAACTTCAAAGGAGGATACGATCTGCACGTTCGCGTCGTGCCCAATCGCGGGAGAGATATTGCTCCGTTTTTGATTGGTTCTCGAGATATATGGGAAAAATATGATATCGTTTTGCACCTTCACACTAAGAGAAGTACTCATGTGTACTGGGGAGATGAATGGCGTCGATACCTTTACGACCAGATTCTCGGCTCTCATCAACTTGTAGACAATGTAATTTCATATTTTGAGCAAAATAACACCCTCGGATGCCTGTATCCTCGTAATTTTTATAGAATTAAAGAATTTGTCGATGTTGAAAACAATATGAGTCGCATTAAAAATTTCCTTGAATCCGTCAATTGTGGAAACGGTCCGCTGGTCCAGCCTGATTATCCGGCTGGATCCATGGCTTGGTATCGCACCAAAGCTCTATCAGGCTTATTGAAAAACCCTCGTGACATTGACCGATTCGAGGAAGAGTCCGGTCAAGTAGATCTAACTTTCGCACATGCTCTCGAACGAATTCTGACACTAGTCACTCGCGGATCCGGCTTTGAAGTTAGAAACTATATAACGCAGATTAGAAAAAGACTAGTTCCTATAGAAGGGTTGCCTATCCGTGAAAGTAGCGCGGAGAAGAACAGCTCTCTTTGGCCGCGTGATACGCCTAAGATTGCGCAAAATCCACCCGCAGCTGTTAAGCCGATAAATTTGACTTTCAATCCGGAGCAACTCGATATTCATTGGATTCTTCCAGCGTTCTCTCAAGCGGGAGCTGGCGGGCACATGACAATTTTTCGGATGGTAGAGTTTCTGGAGCTTTTTGGTCATAACCAAACAATCTGGTTTCAAAATGCTGCCCATCTTGCAGATCAGGCGGAAACAAAACGTCGGATACAGAGCTGGTATCGTCCCATCAGTGATCGGGTTCGCGTTCGGTTCCTTCCTGATGATATCAGGCAAATTTCGGCAGATGTATTGATTGCGACTGACTGTTGGACTGCGTTTCCTGCCGCACAGGTAACTAACGTAAAAGAACGATTTTATCTTGTTCAAGATTTTGAACCAATGTTTCATCCCGTAGGTGAATTGTATCTGCTTGCCGAGATGACATATAAATTTGGATTCTCTAAGTTATGTGCTGGGAATTGGCTCCTAAGCCTTATGCAAGCTCGTGGGGCATGGGCTCGTGGTTGGGAATTGTGCGCCGACCATGAAGTTTATTTTCCGGGTGTTTTCAAAAAAGAGCTTTCCGGAACTGTTCGAATCGCCTTTTATTCCCGTCAGTATACGCCTAGGCGGGCTGTTACGCTCGGGTTTGCTGCATTTGAACTATTGCACAAGCAAGGATTTAAATTGCATGTAGATTTATTTGGAGAAGAAGATCTTGGAATAAATTACTCGTTTCCATACACTCAGCATGGAATTCTATCTCCAGATAAACTGAGTGAGATTTATAGGTCGTGCGATATCGGAGTTGTTTTTTCATCGACTAACTACTCCCTGATACCGCTCGAAATGATGGCTTGCGGACTTCCAGTTGTTGAAGTTGATACAGAGAGTACACGTGCGATTTTCAAGAACGGAGAGGTTTATTTTGCACTTCCATCACCTTATAGCATTGCTGATGCTGTTCGTACCCTATCATCGAGCTCGACGCTGAGATTGGAACAACGACAGGCTGGATTGGATTTCACTAAGAAGACGTCCTGGGAAAGAAGTGCACGTTCACTTGAGGCAGCGCTAAAAGAAAGATTGCACGAGAAGGGCTATAAATCTCTAGTGCCCGCCGCAATCACTAAGCCAATGACATCCACCAATAGGACTGCAACAGTATTTATCCCAACATTCAACGCTGGACCTGAGTTCGAGAATGTCCTAAGCGTGCTTTCATCTCAAGTTTGTGACTTTGAATATGAAATATTAATTGTCGATAGCGGTTCTATGGATGGAACGGCTGATTTAGTCCGAAAATTTGCCTCGAGCAAAATCAGGTGCGAGTCAATTGATCAGTCGCAATTTCAGCATGGAAAGACACGTAACCTTGGATTCGAGTTGTCCGACAGCCAATATGTCGCTTACATAACGCAGGACGCTTTGCCGAAAGATAATTATTGGCTCTCTAATCTCATTAGAGGTTTCGGGTATGGGCCGCGAATCGCCGGTGTTATTGGTCGACATGAGGCTTACCCACATCATGATCAATTCGTACATAGAGATATTGATCAAATGTTCAATTTATTATCGCTACTTCCCAATGTGATCGATCACCAAGTGGGCTTGCCCAGCTTTATGTATCCTGGAAGTCGAGATTGGGGTATGCTAATGCGGTTCTACTCTGATAATAATTCTGCGATGAGTAGGTCTGTTTGGAATATTCTTCCGTATCCGGAAGTAGACTGGGGCGAAGATCAGATTTGGGCAGAAGAAGTTCTACGACTAGGCTATCAAAAAGCTTACACTAACGATGCTATTGTTTATCATTCTCATGCTTTCGATCTGCGTCAGCAGTATTCTGTATCAGCTACAGAAGGTCGCTTTTGGGCGGAGCACTTCGGTTTACAGCTCCACGAAAATGCAGATGCTGCTATTTTCGATCTCGACGAACGAGATCGTGCTTTCGCACTGAGAAATGGTATTGAAAGCCAATTATTGCAGAAAAGATTGCTGTTCAACCGCGCTACCGTGCAGGGTAGGCAGTTTGGCTATAACCAGGTAAAGCCTCCTTACTGGCCCTCTGCGAGCTGATTAAGCTGGATTTCCTTTTGGTTGGAGATCCGCGCTCGATTACTTTTTAGAGCAGCGCGCAAGCGGGTTGTGACGTTTCTGAAGTTGAAGTGTTGAAGGGGGTGAAGGACTACGCCGATGCCTTCACCCCTGTCTGTCGATTAAAGCGAGCGTATTATCTTAGCTGTTTCATAAGTCTCGTCCTGTCGTTAGATTGTTGCCCGGCCCGGGGTTATTGCGTTAAAAGCTAGAACGTTTCCAGGTTAATGTGGATCGTATCCTGCCGCATTACGACGGCGCCCCGCGTCGGCGAAGCCTGATGGACTGACGTCCCCCCATCGCTTTGGTCCGGCCTGAGTGCGAGTTTTCCGGTTTTGTGAGACCCTGATGGGAGGAGCAGAGCCGTGAAGAAGAGCAGGTTCACCGAGGAGCAGATCGCCTTCGCGCTGAAGCAGGCCGTGACCGGTACGCCGGTCGCGAAGGTGCTGCGCCGGATGGGCATCTCCGAGCAGACCTTTTACCGCTGGAAGAAGCTCTACGGCGGCTTGGGGACGGGCGAACTGCGACGGCTGAAGCAACTCGAAGACGAGAACCGCAAGCTCAAACAGCTCGTTGCCGATCTGAGCCTCGACAAACACATCCTGCAGGACGTACTCGCAAAAAAGCTCTGACGCCTGCTCGGCGGCGCGAGCTCGTGCACCAGGTTCAGGAGGCGCACGGGGTGAGCGAGCGGCGCGGCTGCGCCGCGCTCGGCGTCGGCCGGTCGGGCGTCCGCTACCGCTCGACCAAGCCCGATCAGGCACCGTTGCGGATGCGCATCTGCGATCTGGCCAAGAGCCGGGTGCGCTACGGCTACTTCCGGATCTACATCCTGCTGCGCCGGGAAGGCTGGCGGGTGAATCACAAGAGGGTCCACCGCCTCTACCGGGACGAGGGCTTGAGCCTGCGGCTCAAGCGACCGCGCCGGCACGTCAGCGCGGCACACCGGGAGCGTCAGCCTGCCGCGCTACGGCCGAACGAACGTTGGTCGATGGACTTCGTCTCCGACGCGCTGTTCGACGGACGCCGGCTGCGGGCCCTGACGGTCGTCGATGCGTTCACGCGCGAGGCCCTGGCGATCGAGGTCGACCAAGGCATCAAGGGCGAGCAGGTTGTTGCCGTCGTCGGCCGCTTGGCGCTGCTGCACGGAGCACCGTGCGCGATTCAGGTCGATAACGGGCCTGAGTTCGTCTCGAAAGCCCTCGACCGCTGGGCCTACGAGAACGGTGTCACGTTGGACTTCTCGCGCCCTGGCAAGCCGACCGACAACGCACTGGTCGAGTCGTTCAACGGCCGCCTGCGCGACGAGTGCCTGAACGCGAACTGGTTCTTGTCGTTGGCCGACGCGAGGAGCAAGATCGAGACGTGGCGGCGGCACTACAACGAGAGCCGTCCTCACACCGCCCTGGGGTGGCGAACGCCCCAGGAGTTCGCCTTGGCGGCGGCCCTGCAGGCCGCCGAATGAGATCCGGAAGCTCACCTTTCGGCCG
>NZ_JAKSYB010000077.1:0-4140 GCF_022829505.1 Methylobacterium sp. J-043
TCCTCGGCGGCTTCGGCTCCGACACGATCACGGCGGGCGACGGCGCCAAGACCGTGCTCGGCGACAGCGGCCAGCTCGACCTTACGGCGGGCGTGCCGACCCTGATCCAGACGCTGACGCCGGTCCTCGGCGCGGCCGACGTGATCGTGTCGGAGCCGAAGCCGCCGAGGAGGGTGTCGCTGCCGTCGCCGGCCGTGATCGTTTCGTTGCCGCCCAGACCCGTATCGGTGGACAGGATCTGCGTGAGCAGGCCGGCCGCGTCGTAGCTGACGCTGCCGAAGTCGCCGAGGATCAGGTCGGCACCCTTGCCGGTGGTGATCGTGTCGGCATCCGCGCCGCCGATCACGAGGTTGTCGCCGTCGCCGAGCGACAGGATATCCTTGCCGCCGTCCGCCGGGGCCGTGGTGGCAAGGCTCACCCGCACGCCGCCGACGAAGACCGCCACACCGTTGTCGCCGAGCACGATGTCGTTGCCGCCCAGCGTCGCGACCTTGTCGGCGCCAACGCCTGCGATGACGAGGTTGTCGCCTGCGCCCGCCTCGATCGTGTCATCGCCGCCGATGCCCGTGTCCAGGCTCTCGGCCCGCTCGACCAGACCCTTCGCGTCGAAGCGCACCTGACCGGCATCGCCGAACACCGTGTCGCGGCCGGAGCCCGTCACGATCGTGTCGCCACCGACGCCGCCGAGCACGACGTTCTCGCCCTCGCCTGCCCGGATCTCGTCCGCATCGCCCACGCCCGCATTCGTCGTGCGGACGAAGACCGGAATGAAGGCCGAGAGCGTCACCGCGCCGTTGTCGCCGAGGATCACATCCGAGCCCGAGCCCGTACTGATCGTGTCGGAGCCGAAGCCGCCGAGCACCACCGAGCCGCCGTCGCCGACCACGATCACATCGCCGCCGCCGACCTCCGGCGCCGTCGAGGTGATCTCGACCGGACGCGCCTGCTCGTCGAAGTCGACCATACCGTTGTCGCCGAGCACCACCGAGCGGCCGGTGCCGAGCGTCAGCCGGTCGGCACCCGAGCCACCGAGCACCACACCGTTGCCGGCGCCGAGCGTGACGGTGTCGTCGCCGGACACGCCGACATCCGTGCTCTCGGCATGAACCGGGCTGCCGTTGACCAGCCGGACGAGCCCGGCATCGCCGATGACGATGGCATCGCCGGACCCGCCGTCGACGAGGTCGCCGCCGGCGCCACCGAGGACGAGCTTGCGGCCTTTGCCGAGCTTGATCGTGTCGGCCGCGCCGAGGACCGGCGTCAGCGTCTGGATCAGGGTCGGCACGCCCGCCGTAAGGTCGAGCTGGCCGCTGTCGCCGAGCACGGTCTTGGCGCCGTCGCCCGCCGTGATCGTGTCGGAGCCGAAGCCGCCGAGGAGGGTGTCGCTGCCGTCGCCGGCCGTGATCGTGTCGTTGCCGCCCAGACCCGTATCGGTGGACAGGATCTGCGTGAGCAGGCCGGCCGCGTCGTAGCTGACCGAACCAAAGTCGCCGAGGATCACGTCGGCACCCTTGCCGGTGGTGATCGTGTCGGCATCCGCGCCGCCGAGGACGAGGTTATCGCCGTCGCCCGCCGCGATCGTATCGGTCCCGCCGATCTCCACATCCGTCGTGCGGACGAGAACCCGCTTGCCGTCGGTGCGGAAGGTGGCAAGGCCGTTGTCGCCCAGCACCACGTCGGCACCAGAGCCGACGGTGATGCTGTCACTGCCGAAGCCGCCGAGGATGACGTTGTCGCCGTCGCCCGCCACGATGGTGTCGTCGTCGCCGCGGTTCGGATTGAGCGTGGCCATGCGCACGAGGCGTCCGCCGGTGAAGCTCGCCTCGCCGAAGTCGCCGAGGATGAGATCCGCACCCTTGCCGGTGGTGATCTCGTCACGGCCCGCGCCGCCGAAGACGATGTTGTCGCCGTCGCCACCGCGGATGACGTCGCCTGCGCCGCGGCGCTCATCGGTGGTGTAGATCTCGCGGACGAGGCCGTTCTCGAAGGTGACGACGCCCATGTCGCCGAGCACGATATCGGCGCCCGAACCCGTGGTGATGTCGTCCGAGCCGACGGAGCCGATGACGACGTTGTCGCCGTCACCGCCGTTGATCAGGTCGCGGGCGCCGTCGTCCGGATCGGTCGAGGCGAACTCGACGCGAACGCCCCCCTCGAACAGCGCGTAACCGTTGTCGCCGAGGATCACGTCGTTGCCGCCGAGCGCGGTGATCGTGTCCGTGCCCGTGCCGCCGATGACGACGTTGTCGCCGCCGCCGGCCTCGATGATGTCGTCGTCACCGAAGGTGGGGTCGAGGCTCTCGGCGCGCTTCAGGCGGCCCTGAGCATCGAAGGTAAGGCGACCGTCATCGCCCAGCACGATGTCGGCATCGGCATCGTCGCGGCCGGCATCGATGGTGTCGGCGCCCAGACCACCGAACACCACGTCGGCGCCCGCGCCCGATTTGAGCACGTCGCGCGTTCCGCCATCGCGGCTGCTCTGGACGACGGCCCGGATGCCACCCTCGAAGCGGACGAGGCCGTTGTCGCCCAGCACGATGTCGCCGCCGGTGCCGGTGACGACTGTGTCGCTGCCCGAACCGCCGAGCACGATGTTCTCGCCGTCGCCGGCTTCGATCCGGTCGTTGCCGGCATCGGTGGTGTCGGTCGAGGCGAACTCGACGCGCACGCCGGCCTCGAACACCGCGTAGCCATGGTCGCCGATGACGACGTCGTTGCCGCCCAGCGCCGTAACGACATCGTTGCCCGCGCCGCCGATGACGAGGTTGTCGCCGCCGCCCACCTTGATCTCGTCGTCGTCGCCGAAGCCGACATCGAGGGTCTCGGCCCGCTTCACACGGCCCTGCGCATCGAAGGTCACGTGGCCGTCGTCGCCGAACACGACATCGGTATCCGCATCCAGACGGCCCGCGTCGATCGTGTCAGCACCGAGACCGCCGAGCACCACATCGGCGCCCGCACCGGTGGTGATGGTGTCGCGCGCCCCGCCGTTGCGATCGCTGACCACCCGCGCCCGGATGCCAAGCTCGTAGGCGACGAGGCCGTTGTCGCCGAGCACGATGTCGCCGCCCGAGCCCGTGGTGACGATGTCGCTGCCCGAACCGCCGAGCACGAGGTTGTCGCCGTCCCCGGCCTCGATCCGGTCGTTGCCGCCGTCGGCGGTGTCGGTCGAGGCGAACTCGATCCGCACGCCGGCCTCGAACACCGCGTAGCCGTTGTCGCCGATGACGATGTCGCCGCCGCCCAGTGCCGTGATCGTGTCGGCCCCGGTGCCGCCGATGACGAGGTTGTCACCGCCGCCGACCTTGATCTCATCGTTGCCGCCGAAGCCGGCATCGAAGCTCTCGGCGCGGATCACGCCACCGGTCGCGTCGAAGGTGACGTGGCCGTTGTCGCCGAACACGATGTCGGCGTCGCTGTCGGTCTGGCCGGCATCGATCGTGTCGCCGCCGAGGCCGCCGAGCACGAGGTCCGCGCCGGCTCCGGTGGTGATCGTGTCGGAAGCGCCACCGATCCGGTCGCTGACGATCTCCAGACGGATTCCGCCTGCAAAGCGGATCGTGCCGTTGTCGCCCAGCACGACGTCGGCGCCCGCGCCGGTCGGGATGGTGTCGTTTCCCGAGCCGCCGAGCACGACGTTGGACCCGTCGCCGACCGCGATCCGGTCGTTGCCGGCGCCCGTGGCATCGGTCGAGACGAAGACCACGCGCACGCCGGCCTCGAACTCGGCGTAGCCGCCGTCGCCGATCACCGCATCGTTGCCGCCGAGAGCCGTCAAGACGTCGCTGCCGGCCCCGGCGATGACCACGTTGTCGCCGGCTCCGACATCGATCGTGTCGTTGCCGCCGAAGCCCAGGTCGAAGCTCTCGGCCCGCTTCACGCGGCCTTGCGCGTCAAAGGTGGCGCGACCGTCGTCGCCGAGCACGATGTCCGCACCCACGCCCGTGGTGACGGTGTCGCTGCCCGAACCGCCGAGCACGACGTTGTCGCCGTCGCCGACCTCGATCCGGTCGTTGCCGCCGTCATTGGTCTCGGTCGAGGCCACCTCGACGCGGACACCGGCGGCGAACAGAGCGTAGCCCTGGTCGCCGAGCACGATGTCGTTGCCGCCGAGCGCGGTGATGACGTCGGCACCCGTGC
>NZ_JAKSYB010000040.1:0-103155 GCF_022829505.1 Methylobacterium sp. J-043
CCGACCCGCTCAGATCCGGCAACGCTGGCGACGACATCACGAGAGGCCGACGACGGCGCATACCTCGGCGCGTCGTGCAGGGGCCACCCCGCTCTGATCGGCGCTGACCCTTGGTCACTCCCGGGGCCTTCCACGATCAACTGATCCGCCCCCACTGAAGTGGTCCGCCCTGAGGTATGGCTTTTGAGCCAGATGAGGACGGACAGATGGGAACGAAGCGGCACAAGCCGGAAGACGTGGTCGCCAAGCTGCGGCAGGTGGATGTTCTGGTCTCGCAGGGCCAGAGCGTGGCGGAGGCGATCCGGGCCATCGGCGTGACGGAAGTGACCTACTACCGCTGGCGCAAGGAGTACGGCGGCCTGAAGAGCGATCAGGTTCGACGGATGAAGGACTTGGAGGTTGAGAACCAGCGGCTGCGCAAGGCGATTGCGGATCTCACCCTCGACAAGCTGATCCTGCAGGAGGCCGCTCGGGGAAACTGACCAGCCCCGCGCGCCGACGCGCCTGCATCGCGCATGTCATGAACGTCCTAGACGTCTCCGAGCGCCGCGCCTGTCGGGCGCTCGGGCAGCATCGCTCGACGCAGCGCAAGGTGCCGCGGGGAAGAGAGGATGAGGCCGCGCTGACAGCCGACCTCGTGGAACTGGCTCGCCAGTACGGGCGCTACGGCTACCGGAAGATCGGTGCATTGCTGAAGGCGGCGGGCTGGTTCGTCAACGACAAGCGGGTCGAACGGATCTGGCGGCGCGAGGGGCTGAAGGTCCCGTCTCGGCAGCCCAAGCGCGGCCGCATCTGGGACGGGGATGGTTCCTGCCTGCGATTGCGGGCGGAGCGTCGCGATCACGTCTGGTCCTACGACTTTGTCGAAGCCCGCACGCACGAGGGCCGCAAGTTCCGGATGCTGAACGTGGTCGATGAGTTCACGCGGGAGTGCCTGGCGATCCGCGTCGCACGCAAGCTGAAGGCGGCGGACGTGATCGACGTGCTGTCCGACCTGTTCATCCTGCGCGGCGTGCCCGGCCATATCCGCTCGGACAACGGTCCGGAGTTCATCGCCAAGTCCGTGCAGGCCTGGATCACCGGTGTCGGCGCCAGAACAGCCTACATCGCACCCGGCTCGCCATGGGAGAACGGTTACGTCGAGAGCTTCAACGCACGACTACGGGACGAGCTTTTGAACGGTGAGATCTTCTACACGCTCAAGGAGGCGCAGATCGTGATCGAGAGTTGGCGTCTACACTACAACAGCGTGCGCCCGCACGCCTCGCTCGGCTACCGACCACCGGCCCCGGAGGTGTTCGTGCCGGCCTTCACCGCTTGGCCGGCTGCGCTCACCCGGTCGGCTCCGCCGGCCAAGCGACCCGTGGAGCAAAGGCCGACCCTGCACTAACTTAGAACTTGGACCACCGCGTGGGGGCCGATCAGCGTGTCGGAGACGAAGTCGAGGCTCCAGCGCTGGTTCGGCTCCTGCGGCGCGGCGGCCGGTGCCCGCGTGCCAAGGGCACGTTTGCGCCCACCGCGCCTGCGCACCGAGAGCCGCTCTTCCCGATAGAGGCGGAACAGCTTCTTGTGGTTCAGCGTGAGGCCCTCCCGCCGCAGCAGGATGAGCAGGCGCCGGTAGCCGAACCGGCGGCGCTCGCCGGCCAGGCCGCGCAGGCGTACCCGCACGGCCGCATCGTCACCTCGCGTCGAGGCGTAGCGGTAGGTCTTCGGCTCCAGGCCGATCAGCCCGCAGGCGCGACGCTGCGAGTAGCCCTTCTCCTCGATGGCCCAGCTCACGGCCGTTCTCCGTGCGCCGGGCGTCAGAAGTTTTTTCTCAAACCCTCACGCAGCGTGGCCACGTCGAGCATCGCTTCGGCCAGGAGTTTCTTGAGCTTGCGGTTCTCCTCGTCGAGCGTCTTCAGGCGGCGCGCGTCCGAGACCTCCATGCCGCCGTAGCGAGAGCGCCACGTGTAGAACGTCGCGTCGCTGATGCCGTGGCGGCGGCAGATCTCAGCGACCGGCAGCCCGGCCTGCTGCTCCTTCAGGATGCCGATGATCTGCTCTTCGCTGAACCGGCTCTTCTTCATCGTCCGTCTCCTGATCGACGGACCTTAGCTTCAGAATGAGGGCAGGCCAGAGGGCAAGATCAACATGCTTCAGAGCGACCTGAGTGAGCAAGAGGGCGATGCCTTGCAGCCGCCTGTGGATGGCCAGAGGGCGCCCTTGGCAATGAGCGCAGGATCGTATCCACTGCGTGTGCGCAAGAAGGTAAAGCGCATGCAATTGCAATGATTTAGTAGATGTCTTTTGCTGAGGTCGTTCTGGGTGAGAATCCTGGCGCCCCAGCCAAAGGCTCGAGATTCTCAGCCGACCGTTGATTCTCCGGCTGTTTTCGGACCCGCCCGGGCCGACCGCTCCGTCCAGGTCCACTCGGGAGGTCCACTTGTCCGGACGGCAGGGATTCCTGCCTTGCCTCGCACCCGCCGCCGCCGACAAACGGTCTTTTTTCGCCGTATCATCCCCCACGACCTGCGCCAGCGGTTCGGCCAGCGCGAGATCCTGCGCTCGCTCGGGCGGGCCACGCCGGGCGAGGCCCGACGGATGGCGCAACGATCGTGGGATGGGACGGATCAGCTCTCAAGAACTGAATTGCTGAGGCGACCTTTTAATCAGGCTGCGATGATTGATAGATCTGCGCCTTCAGCAGACAAGGGCATTCCTTGAGTCGGCCGGCCGGCCGGTTTGTTGATGCCAATAGGTGTTTGGCCTGCTAACGCTGGCTCAGGGTACTGGTGCGCTCGACCAAATGAGGCCTGACCAGCGCCTCCGTGGCTTCGCCGGCTTGCGACGCGATCAGCGCCAACGCGGACTCGGTGACCGCCGCGAGCCCGATATCGACCGTGGTCAAGCGGTACGACGGCCAAGCCGCAGCCGCGATGTTGTCGTAGCCGGCGACGAGCACATCCTCGGGACAGCGTAGCCCGAACTCATGCCGAAGCCCGTCGATGGCGCCCATCGCGGTCAGGTCGTTGAAGCAGAACAGGCCGTCGGGCCCGGTGCCCGAAGCGTAGAGCGCTCGAACCGCCTCGTAGCCGCCGCCGTGCTTGTGGTCGCCCTGAGCGCGGGCGTAGCTGTCGATCCCGAGTTCCCGCAGCCCCTCCCGGAAGCCGGCCTCGCGACGCTCCTGGCCCATCGTTCCGGACCGGCCCGCGACGTAGCCGAAGCGTCGGGCACCCCGCTCGTGGAGCAGGCGCGCCATCTCGGCGCCCGCCCAGGCATCATCGGTCACGACGGTCCGCACCCAGTCCGTAGTCGCCGGGGAGTTCAGGGTGACGACCGGCACCCCGAAGCGCGAGAGCGCCTGCACGACCTCCGGCTCGGTAACCGGCAGCGAGCTCAGGATCGCGTCGACCTGATAGCCCGCGAGCAGCTCGACCGCAGAGCCCAGCGCCCACTCGTCCTCGACCTGCACCAGCATGACCTGGCGGCCGGTTCGCTGCAGGCCGGCCGTGAAGCTCTCCAGGGTCATGGCGTGAAACGGGTTGGACAGCGCGCCCACTGCTACGGCGACGATGTCCGAACGACCGGTCATCAGCGAGCGCGAGAGAAGGTTCGGCCGATAGCCAAGGCTCTCGGCCGCGGCGAGGACCTTGGCCCGCGTTGACGGCGAGGCGACGCTGCCGGGCGTGAACGTCCGTGACACCGCCGATTGCGAGACGCCGGCCAGACGCGCGACCTCGACCGACGAAGGTGGACGCTTCCGAGTCACCGGCCCGACCTCGCTCATAGGCACTGCCTCCGACGCAGCCCTTTTCCGTGCGCCGGGCTGCATAGGTATGCAACTGATGCTGCGATGCACTGTTGTCGAGGTACGCGCCGCCGATCGGCAGGCACTCCTCGCCCTTCTCCTCGCCCTTCTCGGCCCAAAGCCCGCCCCATGCCCAAGAACTGAAGCCGCCCGAAACCATCGCACGAGCACGGGACCCTAGCAGCACCATGAGCAAACGGACGAACGGCGGGCGAGACTTCGCCGGGGACTGCAATGGCGCCGGCTCGGACGGCGCCCGCTTGCCGGGCTCGGACTTCCCGATCCAAGACTACGCCGCATTGGGCGACGGGCGCTCCGTCGTCCTCGTGGCGCCGGATGGTGCCGTCGCGTGGTGGTGCGTGCCCGAGATGGACTCGCCCCCGCTCTTCGACAGCCTCCTCGACCCGCAAGCCGGCGGCTTCTTCCAGGTCGAGGCAGAGGGTGCCAAGGTCATCGAGCGGCGCTACCGCCGGGACAGCAACGTACTCGATACCGTGCTGGCCTCGGGCACGGGCCGGGCGCGTCTGACCGAGTCGCTCAACAGTTCCACCGCCGGCCGCCTGCCCTGGTGCGAGTTCGCCCGCCGCATCGAGGTCCTGTCGGGTACGATGACGTTCCGCGTCCGCGCAGTGTTCGGCACGCGCGGCGACACGGCCTCGCCCTGGCTTCAGCCGAACCCGAACGGCTGCGTCTTCCACGTCGGGCCGGTGCTCGGGCTGTTCCGGTGCAGCGACAACGTCCGGGTCACCGAGGAGGATGACCGCACCATCGCCGCCACCGTGACCCTCGCCGAGGGCGAGCGCGCGACCGTGGCGTTGCTCGCAGGTGAGGACGAGCCGCTCGGAGTGCCGACGATGGAGGAGATCGACCATCGCATCGACGTCAGCGACGAGGCTTGGCGGCGCTGGGCCGAAGGGCTGCGCTACGACGGCCCGCACCGCGACGAGGTCCGCCGCAGCGCGCTCGCGCTGAAGCTCCTCCTCTACTCGCCGAGCGGCGCCATCGCCGCGGCAGCCACGACGTCCCTGCCCGAGGGCATCGGCGGGGAGAAGAATTACGATTACCGCTACGCCTGGATCCGGGATGCAGGTTACTCGGTGAACGCCTTCCTGCGGGTCGGCGCGATGCCGGAGGCCAAGGCGGCTTTCTCCTGGCTGATGAAGCGCCTCGACCAGCACGGTCCTCGGGTGCTCTACACCCTGTGCGGCGAGGTCGGACCGGACGAGCGGGCCCTGGAGCTGCCGGGTTACCGCGCCTCGCGCCCGGTCCTGGTCGGCAACGCCGCGGCTCTACAGCACCAGCACGGCATCTACGGCGACATCTTCGAGACGGCGGCCCTGTTCGTGGCCGATGGCAACATCCTCGACCAAAGAAGCGCCACCGTGCTGTCGGCGCTCGCCGACCAAGCCGCCGACCGCTGGCGCCAGAAGGATGCCGGCATCTGGGAGCTGCGAGAGCCTCAGCACTACACGATGTCGAAGATCAGCGCCTGGCAGGGGCTCGCACGCGCCGTCGAGCTTGCCGAGGCCGGACACCTGCCCCCGACCTGCGTGCCGCGCTGGACGCGCGAGCGCGACCGCATCGCGGCCTGGATCGAGGAACATTGCTGGTCCGAAGCACGCAAGGCCTTCGTGCTCCATCCTGGCACCGAGCGGCTCGACGCGTCGCTGGCGCTGGCCGTCCGCTTCGGCTTCGACGGCCGGGACAGGCTGTCCTCGACGCTCGACGCGATCCGCGAGGAGCTCGGACGCGGGCCCTTCCTCTACCGTTACTCCGGGGCCGAGCGGGAGGAAGGCGCGTTCCTGGCCTGCTCGTTCTGGCTGGCGGAGGCGCTGGCAGAGCTCGGGCGGCAGGAGGAGGCAGAGCAGGTCTTCACCGGCACGATCCGTGCTCTGCCTGCAGGGGTCGGCATCCTGAGCGAGATGGTCGACCTGAAGACCGGTGACTTCCTCGGCAACACGCCGCAGGGTCTCAGTCACCTCGCCCTGATCCATGCCGCCTGCACGCTGCGCGGCGACCGGACCCGCCCTGTCAGAGCGGCCTGATGATCCTTGTTGATCTGCCTGGATCCGCTCCGCTCGACGCCGAGGCGGCGGAAGCGGTCGCGCCGGCCGTGGCCGTTCCGGGGGTCAACCCAGCCCCGGTCCTCGCCGCGCTGGCAATCGGCGGATTCAAGCCGTCTCCGGGGCCGGCCTCTGCTTGGCTCAACCGCTGCCGGAGACCGGCCAAGGAATGGGGTCAAGAAATGGGGCCAAGGAATGGGAATGCCGCAACGACGATTCGATGCACGGCCTGCTCAAGGACCGGCTTGGCTGGAACGTCTGCAAATTCCGAGGATGGATAGGCGGGCTTGGTCGAGCAGCATGAGGTCGTCGAATAGAAGGCGACGGTCGTGCTTCACCAAGCGGCCTCCGACCATGACGGTTGCAACATCCTCCGGTCGGGCCGAGTAGACGAGGAGCGCCGACGGATCGCCGCCCTTGAAACCCGCGAGGTTCCAGGTGTCGAGCCGAACGATCTGCAGGTCGGCCGCGCGGCCCGGCACGAGGGTGCCGATCTCCGCATCGAGGCCCATCGCCCGCGCCCCGCCAACCGTCGCCAGTTCCAGGAGCCGGCGGGGCGAGACGGCCGTCTCGTCACGCGCGGCGCCGGCCTGGGTGAGCGCGGCGAGGCGCATGAGGGCGAACATGTCGGTGGAGCCGGCCAGCGCACTTCCATCGATGCCGAAGCCGAGGCGCCGGATCCCGGCGAAGCGATCGATCCGGGTCAGGCCGTAGCCGACCCGGTGCTCGGTCAGAGGCGTGACCACGAGGCCGGCGCCGGCCTCCTCCAGCGCGGCGAGCTGGTCGTCCCGGGCGTCGGTCGCATGGATGACCTGCAGGCCCGGCCGAAGCATCCGCCGGGCGATCAGGGCGTCGAACATCGCCTCCGCCCGTCCCGGTACCGTGCCGCTGACATGGACCTGCACCGGCAGCCCGAGCCGGCGGGCCGCCTCCCATTCCCCCTGCTTGATCGCCCAGGCCCGCGCGTCGTCGAGATCCTGCGGCAGGCGCCAAGCGAGGCCGAGAGAGAGGCGACCGCCGGCCGAGCGGTCCGCCCAGCCCCGCTGCCATTCCTCGACATGGGCGAGATCGATCGGGGCCGCCGCGGTCTTGCTCGTCATCCCGTAGAGCAGCCGCGCCCGGATCTGCGCGTCCCGCAGCGCCCGGAGGCCGGCCTCCGCGTGTTCGCGGTCGCGCACGGCGTCGAAGAAGTCGGCCGTCGTGGTGATGCCGGAGGCCAGACTCTCCACGGCGCTCAGCAGCATGCCGATATAGGTGTCCTCCGGCCTGTAATGCGCCGACAGCCGGTTGGTGACGGGAAAGAACGCGGTCTCGGGCGTGTTGCCGTAGAGACCCCGCATCTGGCTGATCGCGCCATGGGTGTGGGCATCGACGAAGCCCGGCAGGACCACCGCGCCCGCCGCCTCGACGATGTCGGCGCCCTCCGGAGCCGGCAGGCCGCGTCCGATCTCGGCGATACGCCCGTCGCGAACGAGGATGTCGGCCCCGGGCAGGTCGCCCCGCACGGCATCCATCGTCATGACGTAGCCGCCGCGGATCAGGATCACGTTTCCGGGCGGGGGCCCTCCGGGCGTGGCCCGGGCCGCCGCATCGGACGAGGCGCCCGCCAGCACGGCGCCGTACATCGCTTTCCCGAGGTCGCGCCGACTCATCGCCATCGTCCTGACGAACCCTCCCCGGATCTCCGCCCGATGCGAGATAGGTCATCGATGACCGCTGCATCATCGCCGGGTTCGACAGGGTGTCTTTCCGTTTCGGACAGTTCGGCCGGTCGCCACGGCGCGTTAATGCGAGGCACCGCGCGACGGCGGCCATCGCCGACCATCGCCGACCGCGGCGGGCGGTTCTTCAAGCGAAGAGGGGAGACTTTTGAGTTCGGACGCACACGTCATCAACCGGGCTGCCAGCGTCGGCGCGAGCGACCGCTTCGTGCGCTGGCTCGGCTGGATCGCGACCGTCACCGGCGTCCTGATGTTCGTCTCCTATCTCGACCAGATCCAGCTGAACCTCGCCGGACAGAAGGGCTCGGTCATTCAGCCGCTCGCCACGGTGGTGAATTGCGGGCTGTGGACGACCTACGGCGCCCTGCGCCGGGATTGGCCGGTCTCCTTCGCCAACGCCCCCGGAATCGTCCTCGGAGCCGTCGCCCTGATCACCGCGCTCTGACGGGCCGGCCCGGCACTCGTCTTCAGCGCGCGCGTCAGGCGGGTTTCGCCTCGGCGAGTCCGGGCTCGGCGAGGCGAGGCTCGGCGAGTTTAGGCTCGGGACGGCGCCGCACGGCGTCGATGCGCGGCTGCAGCTTCGCCAGCGCCGCAGCCTCGAACAGGCCGAGATCCGCGCTCTCGGCCAGGGACGTCGTCATCTCGTCTTCCATGAAGGCGATGAAGGCGCGAACCCGCCGGGGCTGGTGCAGACGCGCCGGGTAGACGATGCGGACCCACCGATCCGTCCCACCCCACCAGTCCGGCAGGATGCGCACGAGGCGCCCGGTCCGCACGTCGTCGGCCACGTCCCAGGCCGCCTTCATCGCGATGCCGAGATCCGCCAACGCGCCGACATGGCAGATCTCGCCGTCATTGCCGCCGGCCACGGAGCGGATCGGGATCTCGACCGATTCCTCGCCGCGCCACAGCCGCCACTGGCTCGGCGCCGGATCGCCCACCGTCAGGCAGGCATGGCCGGCGAGGTCGAAGGGATCGCGCGGCGTACCGGCCTTCGCGAGATAGGCCGGGGAGGCGCACAGAACGCGCGCGTCCGGCACGAAGGCGCGGGCGATCAGGCGGCTGTCGGCGAGGGGCGCCTGCCGCATGGCCACGTCGATTCGGCGCTCCACGAGGTCGAGGACGTCGTCGCTGGTCAGGATCTGGACCGAGATGTCGGGGTGGCGGGCGAGGAAGCGGGGCAGGCGCGGCGCGATCTGCCGCTGCGCGAAGCCCGCCGTGGCCGTTACGCGGACGACGCCGCTGGCACCGTCGCCGCAGACCTCCTCCGCCGCCTGGATGGCGTCGAGCGCCATCCGGCAGCGCCCGAGGAATTCCTGGCCCTCCTCGGTCAGGCCGAGCTGGCGCGTCGTCCGCTGGAGCAGGCGGACGCCGAGCTGCGCCTCCAGGCGCTTGAGTCGCTTGGAAACCACGGTGAGCGAGACGTCGAGTTCCTGCGCGGCACCGGACAGGCTGCCCGCCCGCATGATGGCGTCGAAGACGCGAAGATCGTCGATGCTGTCGAGCCGCCCCATCCGGCGCATTAGAGCGCCGGTTCTCGCACTATCAAGAGATTGCGAGGACCCGTGCCTTAGATTCATATTTGATCGTCAGCGAAATCGCTCTGCTGCGGCCGGGAACGGTCGAATCCCGCCATTCTTGCCTATGGGCGCAATCAGCCTTGCCGGATCGAGGGGGAGCGGATCGCCACCCGGTCTGTTTTCGATTCATGCGCTGACGGAAGGCGTGGCCGCATCGCGGCCGCCCGGCATGTCCTGACCCTTCGTCAGCCCGTCCCGCCCACGGATAAAGTTCTTCATGACCGGCACGACCTTCCCCCGCCCCGTCCAGGGCAAGACCGTCCGCTACGCCTTCGTCGGCCTGGGCGACATCACCCAGGAGGCGATGCTGCCCGGGGTCCGCCACACCGGCAATTCGGAGGTCACCGCCCTCGTCACCGGCAATCCCGAGAAGGCGCGCCGGGTCGGTGAGCAATACGGCGTCACCGACACCTACGGCTACGATGAGTTCGGCACGCTGCTGGCCTCGGGGACCATCGACGCGATCTACCTCGCCACCCCGAACTGGCGCCACGCCGAGTTCGCGATTCCCGCCCTCAAGGCCGGCATCCACGTGCTGGTGGAGAAGCCGCTCGAGATCTCGAGCGAAAAATGCCGGGAGATCATGGCGGTGCAGGCCGCCTCGTCGGCCAAGCTGATGGTCGCCTACCGGCTGCATTTCGAGCCGGCGACGCTCGCCACCATCGGCCTGATCCGCTCCGGCGCGCTCGGTGAACTCCTCACCTTCACCTCGACCTTCACGCAGATGGTCTCGCCCGAGAACCATCGGGCGAAGAGCGGCGTCGAGGCCGGCCCGATCTTCGACATGGGCCCGTATACGATCAACGCCGCCCGCTACGTGTTCGGCGACGAGCCGACCGAGGTGGTCTCGGCCGTCGGCGTGCGCCACCCTGAGGCCGGGTTCGGCGACTTCGACGACACCGTCGCGGTCACCCTGCGCTTCCCCGGCAATCGCCTCGCGCAGTTCGTGCTGTCCTATTACGGCAGCGTGCTCGACACCTACGCGGTCGTCGGCACCAAGGGCAGCGTCGAGGTCAATCCGGCCTACATGTACGGCAAGCCGCTGGAGCGGACGGTGACCATCGGCGACGAGAAGCACCACGACAGCTTCAAGAACACCGACCATTTCGGCGGCGAGCTGAAGTACTTCTCGGATTGCATCCTGAACGGCACCGACCCCGAGCCCGATGCCGAGGAGGGCTACGCCGACCTGCGGGTGATCGAGGGGATCCTGAAGGCTCTGGAGAGCGGCGGCCCGGTGCGGCTCGAGCCGTTCGCGCGCACGAAGCGCATCAACCTCTCGGGACAGCTCCAGCAATTGCCGGCACAGGCTCCGCCCGATCTCGTTGACGCGTCCAACCCCGGCCGGGGCAAGGACAAGTCTCCGCTGAACTGAAGGCGCGGCGGGCCGAAGCCGTACCGAAAGAACCGAGGCCGGGCCGGGCCGGGCGTGACCGACGCCCGGTCCGGCCCGGCCGCTCCCGTTTCGTCACCCCCCGCTTGGCCCGGACCGGCGCCGCCGGTCGCGACGAGGCTTGGCGCTTGCAAGCGATCCACCATGACCCTGACCGAACCGACCGAGAACCGCCCCACGGATCCCGAGGCCGCCGAGGAGATACGTCCGGTGCGCGCCGCGCCGGGGCGCCACCCGACTCTCGTCCTGCTCGCGCTCGCGGTCGGGGGCTTCGCCATCGGCACCACGGAATTCGCCGCGATGAGCCTGCTGCCGGCCTTTGCTCCCGAACTCGGCATCGATGCGCCGACGGCCGGACACGTCATTAGCGCCTACGCTTTGGGCGTGGTGGTCGGCGCCCCCCTGATCGCCGTCCTGGCCGCGCGCTTCGCCCGCCGGACCCTGCTCGTCGGCCTCATGCTGCTGTTCGCCGTCGGCAACGCCCTCTCGGCGCTCGCGCCGGATTACGGCTGGATGCTGGCCTTCCGCTTCATTGCCGGGCTGCCGCACGGGGCCTATTTCGGCGTGGCCTCTCTGGTCGCCGCCTCGCTCGTGCCGCGGGAGCGCCGGACGCAGGCGGTCTCGCGGGTGATCCTCGGCCTGTCGGTGGCCACCATCGTCGGCGTGCCGCTCGCCAACGGCATCGGGCAGGTCGTCGGCTGGCGCTGGAGCTTCGCCCTCGTGGCGGCGCTCGCCACCCTCACGGCGATCCTGGTCCAGCTCTTCGCTCCCCTCGGCCGGCCCGTCCAGGGTGCCAGCGCCCTGCGCGAACTCGGTGCCCTGAAGCGGGGGCAGGTCTGGCTCACCCTGATGACCGGCGCCATCGGTTTCGGCGGCCTGTTCTCGGTCTACACCTATCTCGCCTCGACCCTGCTCGAGGTCACGCACGCCTCTCCCGTGGTGATCCCCGCGGTGCTCGCGGTGTTCGGCCTCGGCCTGACCGCCGGAACCTTCGTCTGCGCCTGGGCCGGCGACCGGGCCCTGATGCCGGCGATCGGCCTCACCCTGCTGTGGGGCGCCGGCGCGCTCGCCCTCTATCCCCTCGCGACCGGGAACGTCTGGACCATGGTGGCGGCGGTGTTCCTGATCGGCTCCGGCGGCGGCCTGTCGAGCCTGCTCCAGGCTCGGCTGATGGACGTGGCCGAGGATGCGCAGACGATGGCGGCGGCCCTGAACCATTCGGCCTTCAACACCGCCAACGCCCTCGGACCGTGGCTGGCCGGCCTCGCGCTGGCGGCCGGATACGGCCTGCCGACGACGGGCGTGGTCGGCATGGGCCTCGCCCTCTCGGGCTTCGCCATCTGGGCGGTGTCGTACCTGCTGGATCGCCGGGCCGTTGCGGTGCGGCGCTGACCGGAACCGGCCTTCTTCGGTTAAAGAGCGTTGCGCCCCGCGCCCGGCCTCGCCCACGAAACGTCGCGGACGAGATCCGACGAGATCGGGCAATCACCGTCCTCACCGCATCGTCGGCATGACGAAGTCGGCGCCGGCGCGGTCGGGCAACGGGAGGCGGTGCGGGCGGGGACCGGCATCGGCATCCTGCACGACTTCGCCGCCGCCGGGCTGCCCGACCGCGTGCGCATCCTGGAAGGTGCTAGAGCCGTACCCGACCTGATTGCATCAGGTCGGCGTCTCTCGCGCATCGTGCTGGATATCGGATCCAGCACGATGCGCTCGGCTTTTGTTTTTACATCATCTTTTTCCGAAAGCCGGAAACCACCTTTCGGGATGATGCTCTAGGCCTCTGATTTGATGCGCATTCTTTCGGCGAACCGGCTTCCACTTCGTCGAAATGCGCTCTATGCGAGCCCGGACAGGGCCAGCTCCGCGAGCGGGAACAGCGTCGCTGCGGGCGATTGCGATGGGGCGTTGCGGGGCGAAGGCGCTCCGACCGCTGCGCGGGCGAGCGACCCCGTCCATGTCGTCAGGCCCGCACCGATCGCCTCCCGACGCACGGTCTCCAGCCCGATCCGACCGTAGATGCGCGGATCGGCGATCTGGGGATCCTGCTCCGCCTCGACGATCAGCCAGCCGCGATACTTGATGTCGGCGAGTGCGCGGAGCACAGGGCCGAAGGCGAGGCTGCCGTCCCCCGGCACCGTGAACATCCCCGCCAGGACGCCGTCGAGGAAGCTGCCTCCCGCGGCCTCGACGGCGGCGAAGGCCGGTGGGCGCACATCCTTGCAGTGGACATGGGCGATCCGTTCCGGATGTTCGCGGATCAGCGCGACCGGATCGATCCCGCCCAACACCGCGTGGCCGGTATCGAGCACGAGGCCGACATGGCTCGGGGTGTGGGCGAGCATCGCGCTCAGGTCGGTCACGCTCTGGACCGCGGTGCCGAGATGGTGGTGGTAGGCCAGCCGGAAGCCCTCGCGGGCCAGGTACTCGGACAGGTGCGTCAGCTCCCGGCCGAAGCGGCGCCAGCCCGCCCAGTCCAGCACCGGCCGGTGGGCCAGGGGCACGCGGCGCAGGCCGTGGATGGAGGTGGAGCATTCGGCGGCGATGAAGACGTCGCATCCCATCGCCCTCAGCAGCCGAAGATGCGGCTGGAGCGCCTCGATCTCCGCCTCGGCATCGACGGTGAGCAGGCTGCTGGCGTACCAGCCCGCGGCCAGGGCCAGCCCGGACGGAGCCAGGAGGGCCGAGAGTGCCGCGGGCTCGCGGGGGAAGGCGCCGCCCAGTTCGATCCCGTCGTAGCCGATCGCGGCGGCCTCGTGGAACATCCGCTCCAGCGGTGTCCCGGCCCCGAGTTCGGGCAGGTCGTCGTTGATCCAGGCGATGGGGCTGACCCCGAAGCGGATACGCTCAGACACGGGCGCCTCCCGCGGACAGCTCCGCCTCGATCGATTCCAGGCTCCGATCCCGCGTCTCCGGCAGCCAGCGCGCCGTGAAGACCACCCCGAACAGGCAGCAGCCGCCGAACAGGAAGAAGGTCGCGAAGTCGAGGGTCTGCACGACGGGCAGGAAGGCGAGCGAGATCAGCGCGTTGGTGAGCCACAGAACCGCGACGCTCGCGCCGATCATCAGCCCGCGCACCCGCAGCGGGAAGATCTCCGACATCATGATCCAGCTCACGAGCTGGATGGTCCCCTGCACGATCGCGAGGAAGCCGAACATGCCGACGGTCAGGAGGTAGGGCCGGGCCGGGTTGTCGAGCGGCACGACGATGCCGATCACGCCGATGAAGACGTGCAGCGCCGTCGCGCAGCCGAAGCCGAGGATCAGCATCGAGCGGCGTCCGACGCGGTTGACCACCATCACGCCGACGAGCATCGCCACGATGCTGATCAGGCCGTTCAGCACGTTGAAGATCAGGGCCGTGTTCCGGGTGAAGCCGGCCTGCTCAAGGACTTGCGTCCCGTAATACATCACCGAGTTGATGCCGGTGAGCTGCGCGAGCGCGGCCAGCCCCATGCCGACGAAGAGCAGGCGCACCAGCCAGGGCTCCGCCACGAGGTCGCGCCAGCTGGTCGAGCGCTTGACCGCGTCGAGCCGCGCGAGGACGCGCACCTCTTCCATCTCGGCCTGGGCGCGGGCCTCGGAGCGGATCGTGCGCAGCACGTCCAGGGCTTCGGGGGAGCGGCCCTGCGCCATCAGCCAGCGCGGGCTCTCGGGCATCCGGCGCATCCCGAGGAACAGGACGACGGCGGGCAGGAGCGCGACGGCGAGCATGATGCGCCAGACGTGCTCGTTGCCGCCCAGCACGTTGCCGATGACGGCGTTGAACAGGAAGGCCAGGAACTGGCCGGACACGATCATGATGTCGTTGCGGCCGATCATGCTGCCGCGCTGCTCCGCCGGGGCGACCTCGGAGAGGTAGACCGGCACCGTGACCGACGCGCCGCCGACCGCGAGGCCGAGCACGACGCGGAAGACGATGAGGATGTCGTAGGTCGGCGCCAGGACGCAGCCGAGCGCGCCGACGAAGAACAGGGCGCCGAGGCCTGTGATGGTGACCCGCCGCCCGATCCGGTCCGAGATCCGCCCGCCGGCCAGGGCGCCGAGGGTCGCGCCGATCAGCAGGCTGAAGGTGACGAACCCCTCTTGGAGCGGCGACAGGCCGAAATAGTCGGCGATGTAGGACAACGCCCCGTTCAGCACGCCGGTGTCGTAGCCGAACAGCAACCCGCCGAAGGTGGCGATCACGCCGATCAGGCTGAGGCGGGCGGTGTGACGACCCTTGCCGAGTTCCGGCAGATCGAGGGCGACCGTGTCCGGCGCCATGGTTCCATGGGACATGTGCTCGTTCCTCCCCGGTGTGGTTTTTGTCGGCTTGTCGTCGCGGCCCGAGGTCGGCGGCCCGAGGTCGGCGGCCTCGGGCGGTGGCCGGAGGCCGCGTTCTCAGGCGGCGTCCTCAGGCAGCGTGGCGCCCGCCATCCACCGGGAGCGCGGCTCCGGTGATGAAGGCCGAGTCCGGGCTCGCCAGGAACAGCACCGCCAGGGCGCAGTCGCGGGCGGAGGCGAGCCGGTTCATCGGCTGGCGGGCCCGGAGCATCGCGTAGTGGGCGGCCGGATCGGGCTGCGCCTCGGCGTGCTCCCAGGTCATCGGCGTATCGATCACGCCGGGACAGACCGCGTTGACGCGGACGTTGAACGGGGCCAGCTCCACGGCCAGCGCCCGCGTGACCCCCGTCATGCCCGCCTTGGAGGCGGTGTAGGCGACGGCACCGCCCAACCCCTTCAGCGAGGTGATCGACGCCATGTTGACGATCGATCCCTGCCGCGCCTCGCACATGGCCGGCGCCAGGAGGCGGGTGAGCTGCACCGCCCCGTTCAGGTTGAGTTCCACCGTCGACATGAAGTTGTCGGGGGTGGTCTCCGCCAGGGAGCCGCGGATCGTGGCGCCGGCATTGTTGACGAGGACGCCGACGCGGCCCCCGCCGACGGCCTGCGCCTCCTCGGCGAGGCGCTCCAGGTAGGCGAGGTCGGTGACGTCCCCGGGCAGGACGGTGGTGCGGGGGCCGAGTTCGGCGGCGAGCGCTTCGAGGCGGCCGGCGGTGAGGCCGTTCAGGACGACGTGGGCACCCTCGGCGTGGAGGATGCGGGCCGTCTCCGCCCCGACGCCGCTGCCGGCGCCGGTGATCACGGCCGTCTCGCCCGCGAGCCGGTCCGACGGGCGGTGCGGCGGCGCGTAGCTCAGGCCCTCGCGCAGGCCGCTCGCAGGAGTGGGGCTCGCCATGGTCAGGCTCCCTTCCGGCTCGTGCGCGCCGACCATTCGGGGCGCTTGCGGACCTCTTCGGGGATCGTGACGCCGTGGCCGGGCCGGTCGGCCGCGGTGAGCCAGCCGTTCTCGATCAGCGGCAGGCCCTCGCTCACCTCGCGGTACCAGCCGTGATAGAAGGCGCGGACGAATTCCTGGAAGATCGCGGTCTCGGCGTGCAGGGCGACGTGCGCGCCGGCGGCGAGCCCGATCGGGCCGGTGCAGTCGTGGGGCGTGAACGCGCGCTGGTAGGTGGCCGCGAGGTCGGCGATGCGCCGCAGCTCGGTGACGCCGCCGGTCCAGCACGGGTCGGACATGATGATGCCGACCCCCGTGCGTTCGAGGATCTCGCGGTAGGGGTAGCGCGAGCCCTGGGTCTCGCCGACGAGGACCGGGATCGTCGTCGCGCGGCAGACCTCGTCGATGGCGCGCAGGTTGTCGAGCTTGACCGGGTCCTCGATCCACATCGGCTGGTACTGCTCGGCGGCCCGGGCGATCTTGCTCGCCACCGGCACGGTCCAGCGTGCGTGCATCTCGAGGGCGACCTCCATCTCGCCCTCGAAGGCCTTGTGGATGCGGGCGAGGGGCGCGAGCGCCGTGCGCAGCTCCGACGCGGAGATGTGCAGCCCCTGGTTCACCACCGAGATGTCGTCGAGCGGCCAGATCTTCATGTGGCGCACACCCTCGGCGAGCAGGCTCTCGGCGAGCCGCTCGGGCTCGTTCATGAAGCCCCAGAGGTCGTCGTAGGGGTCGCGCACGAAGTCGCCGGTATATTGCCGCCCGGCCACCGCCGCGGCCCGCACGTAGTTCGGGCCGCCGCAGGTGTTGTAGACGCGGATCCGCTCCCGCGAGCGGCCGCCGAGGAGCTGCCACAGCGGCAGGCCCGTGCGGTGGCCGAGCAGGTCCCACAGGGCGATGTCGATGGCGGCCGCACCCCGGGTCTCGGCGCCGATGCCGGAGCGGCCGCGCTGGCGGAACAGCGTCGTCCAGTGTCCGGCGATGTCGCCCGCATCCTTGCCGAGCAGGTAGTCGGCCGCGCCCTCGTGGATGTAGGATTCCACGGTCTCGGCCAGCGAGAAGGTCTCGCCGAGGCCGACGACGCCGTCGGCATCCTCGATCTCCACCCACAGCAGGTTCGGCTGCAGGGCGCTGCGCAGCGTCGAGACGCGCGTGATCGTCGTACCCTTCATGATCCCCTCCCTCAGACGAACCACCGGTGCTTCGCGGCGGCCGCCTCGAAGGCGGCGCGGGTCTCGCGCAGGCCCTCGGGCGCATCCGCCTGCGGAATGCCGAACTCCCACCACGCGCCGTTCTCGATCGGCAGCGGTGCGTCCTCGACATGCGCCGCGATCAGGAAGGGCCGGTCGGAGCGGCGTGCCTGCTCCAGGGCGTCCCGCAACTCGGCGCGGCTGTGCACGTCGAGGCCGTCGGCGCCCAGCGAGCGGGCGTTGGCGACGTAGTCGATCGCGAGCGTCTCGCCGGTCAGGTTGCGGGCGTCCCCCTCGCGGCGGCGGAACTGCGTGCCGAACTCCTCGCCGTAGGAGCCGAGCTGGTGGCCGCGGATGCACTGCCAGCCCCGGTTGACCACCACCACGATCGTGAAGGCGAGGCCCTCCTGGATCGCCGTGACGATCTCGGTGGTGTTGCCCATCAGGAAGGTGCCGTCGCCGATGAGCGCGAGGATGCGGCCCTTCACCGTGCCGGCCATCGCCGCGCCGAGGGCGGCCGGGATCTCGTAGCCCATGCAGCTGAAGCCGTATTCCATGTCGACCGGGGCATCGCTGCGGCTGTCCCAGATGGTGTGGGCCTGCCCGATCGCCGTCGAGGAGGAGAACACCACGCGGTCTTCGCGGCGGGCGGCGTCCTTGATCTCGGCGACCGCCTCGTAGCCGGTCATGCGGGGATTCTCGGTCCCGACGATCTCGCCGACCCGCGCGACATGGCGCAGGATCGCCCGGTCGGCGCGGTCGCGCCATTCGGCCGGGGCGGTATGGCCCTCCAGGGCCGCCGCGAGCCCGTCGAGCCCGGCCCTTGCATCGGCCCGCAGCGCCAGTGCGCCCATCTTGCGCAGGTCGCGCTCGGCGAGGTTCAGCGTCACGAAGTTCACATCGGGGTTCTGGAACAGCGTGTGCGAGCCGGTGAGCGTGTCCGACAGGCGGGTGCCGACGGCGAGCACGAGGTCGGCCTCGGTCGCGAGTTCGTTGGCGGCCGGCGATCCGATGAAGCCGACGCCGCCCGCGTTGAGGCGCGCCTCCCGGCCGGCGCCGCGGCCGGCGAAGCTCTCGACCACCGGGATGCCGCAGGCGTCGGACAGGGCGGCGAGGCTCGCCTCCGCCTCGGAATAGCGGACGCCGCCGCCCGCGATGATGAGGGGCTTGCGCGCGGCCCGCACCCGTTCGGCGGCGGCCGCCAGGGCGGTCTCGGAGGGCGCGAGCCGCTCGAGGTCGTGGACGCGCCGCTCGAACAACGCCAGGGGGAAGTCGAACGCCTCGCCCTCGACATCCTGGCAGACCGCCACGGTCACGGCGCCGGCCTGGCCGTGGTCGAGCAGCGCGGCGGTGGCGTGCGGCAGGGAATGGATGATCTGCTCGGGCCGCGTGATCCGGTCGAAGAAGCGGCTGACCGGGCGCAGGGTGTCGTTGACGGTCATGTCGTAGCTGCCCGCCATCTCCAGCCCCTGCAGGATCGGGCCCTGACGGCGGCTGGCGAAGACGTCGCCCGGCAGGAGCAGCACGGGCACGCGGTTGAGCGTGGCGGTGCCGGCGCCGGTGACGAGGTTGGTGGCGGCCGGCCCGATCGAGGCCGTCACCGCCAGGGTCGAGGCGAGGTTGTGGGCGCGGGCATAGCCGATCGCCGCATGGACCATCGCCTGCTCGCTCTTGCCCTGATGGTAGGTCAGCCCGCCCGCGCCGGTCGCGAGGGCGTGGCCGAAGCCGCTGGCGTTGCCGTGGCCGAAGATGCCGAACACGCCGCCGATGAGCGGCCGTTCGCGTCCGTCGCGCCGGGTGTGCTGGGCCGCGAAGTAGCGCAGGATCGCCTGGGCGGTCGTCAGCCGGATGGTCTTCTGTCGGGTCATGGGCGGATTGCCTTTCCTCTGGGTGGGGATCGGTTCGGATGGGGGATCAGGCCGGGAGGCGGATCGGGGCGTCGCGCGGCTGCGCGGCCAGCGGGACGGCGGCGTCGGCGCCGACGACGAAGCTCTTCTCGACCTGCACGGAGGTGCCGTCGGCGAAGTGCCCGCCGGCTTCGAGGTTCACCACCATGCCGGGGGCGAGCACGGCATCGACCGGGTAGGTGCCGAGGCCGTCGCTCAGCACGGCGTCGCTCGGCGGCCCGAGCAGCGGCCATTCGCGGATGCCGAGGCCGAGGCCGTGCCCCTGCGCGACGAGGCCCGGGATCCGCCGCGCCTCGTCCTGCATCGCCGCCCAGGCCGAGGAAGCGGGCCGGCCCGGCCGCAGGGCGCGCTCGGCCGCCGCCAGCGCGGCGAGCGCGCCGGCGTGACGCTCGCGGTCGGCGGCCGTGAAGCCGGCCCGCGTCAGCGTCGTGCCGGTATCCGAGTAGTAGCGGCCACAGCGGGCACCGGCATCGAAGAAGAGGGCCGTGACGGGTTCCGGCGGCCTCGCGGCGTCGCACACGCCGCCGCCGGGCGCTCCGAAGACCAGGTGGTCGAAGTCGCAGTCCCGCTCCGCCAGGGCGACGCGGAACACGGTCCGCAGCGCCCGCGGATCGGCGTCGGCGGTCCAGGCGGCGAAGACGGCTTCCATCGCCGCCTCGGTGGCGGTCGCGGCCTCCCGCATCGTCCGGAGCGCCGCTTCGGTCTTCACCGCGCGCAGGCTGCGCAGCCAGAGCGAGGCGTCCCGGGTCGCCACCGGCTCCAGGCTTCGGGCGAGGCCGCGGCCGGCCCCGTCCCATTCCACACCGATGGTGCGGCCGGCGAGGCCCATCTCGGCCAGCAACAGGGACAGCGCGGCGTCGGCGTCGGCGGCCGGGCAGGCCCGGCCGTACAGCACGAGGCTGTCCGGCGCCGCCGCCTCGGCCGCCATCCGGGTGACCGCACGCGCCGCCAGCCCGACGCGACCGTCCCGGGTGAGGACGGCGTATCCGGCCTGGAAGGCGGCGTCGCCCGCGGGGCCGCCCATCCAGCCGCGCATCCGCTCGCCCAGCCACGTGAGATGGCCCGAGAGCAGAAACACGCTCTCGGGCGTCGTCGCGACGACGGCCTCAACGTCCCGTTCGCACAGATGCTCCGGTGTCATGTCTCCTCCCGCACTCCGTTCGACGGAGTGACTGGCTGTTCATATTTGAACTAGCGTTTCTGAGTAAGACTGCTAAAACAACCGGATCAACAGTACAACCCCTGATTCGTTGGCGGATCGATATTGCATTCTCGATGTCAGGGTGCTTCATATCGAAAACACGCAGTTCAGATATGAATTAATGGAGACGCGGAAGATGGTGGGCACCAAGCCGATGCCGTTCGGGGAACTGGTCCGATCGGGCACGACCTACGGCACCTTCGTCGGCCTCGGTTCGACGGTCGCGGCGGAGGTCTGCGCGCTGGCGGGCTTCGACTGGCTGCTGTTCGACCTCGAACACGGGGCGGGCAACGAGCGCGACCTGATCGGCCAGATCGCCGTCGCCAAACGCCACGGCGTCGGCACGGCGGTGCGCGTCGAGACGCCGACGCGCATCCGCTGCGGCCGCGTGCTCGACCTCGGCGTCGAGGCGGTGATGGCGCCCCGGCTCGACAGCGCCGAGGAGGCGGCGGCATTCGTCAGCCACCTGCGCTACCCGCCGCAGGGCGACCGCGGCGTCGCGACCTACCACTCCGCCGCCGCCTTCGGCCTCGATCCCGACTATCTCGGCCGTGCCAACGACGCCGTGGTGGCGATCGTGCAGATCGAGACGCAGCCGGCCCTGTCGGACGTGGAGCGCATCGCCCGCACGCCCGGCGTCGATGTCCTCTTCGTCGGGCCGCGCGACCTCGCCGCAGCCCTCGGCACCACGCCCTCCCTCGACGCGCCCGACTTCGCCGCCGCCCTGCGCCGCGTGGTCTCCGCCTGCCGCAGTGCCGGCATCGGCGCCGGCGTGCTCGCGGGCGACGCGGCCAGCGCCGCGCGCTACGTCCAGATGGGCTTCGCCTTCGTCGGGATCGGCTCCGATTCCGCCTTCATCGCCCAGGGCGGGCGGCAGGCGATCCGGGCGGCCAAGGCGTTGACGTGAGGCGCCGTCTCGGCGAGGTCGATCCTCGACGACGGGGAGTTGCCGATGCAGTCCGACGAGAAGCTCAAGTATAGCGCCCCGGCCGCCGCCTGCGCCGCCGACCTCCTGCTCGCCCTCGCGCGGGCGGACGGCCCGATGACGCTGGCGGCGCTGATCGAGCGGACGACCTATTCGCGCTCGCTGCTCTACCGCACCCTCAAGACCCTCGGCACCCGCGGCTTCGTCGTCGAGGAGGCCGCGCCCGGGATTTCGGGGAGCCTGCACTACCGTCTCGGCTCGGCCGCGGCGGAGATCGGCGGCGCCTACCAGAGCAACGTCCCGTTCGAGGAGAGCGTCCGCTCCGCCCTGCGCGCCCTGGCGCAGCGGACCGGTGAGACCGCGAGCGTGGCGACGATCGAGGGCGAGGACGTGCTCTACGTGATGCGCGAGGAGGGGCGCTACTCCGTGCTCGCGGTCTCGCGGGTCGGTAAGCGGCTGCCCGCCCACGCCACCGCCATGGGCAAGGCCCTGCTCGCCCGGTTCGACGACGGGGAGATCCGCGCCCTCTACGGGCGGGGCGAACTCCGGCGCTTCACCGGGAACACGATCACCGATTCCGGCGCCCTCCTGCGCAACCTCGCCGAGGTCCGCCTGCGCGGCTACGCGGTCGAGCATTCCGAACTGGTCCAGGGCCGCTGCTGCATTGCCTTCACGCTCCAGGCCGGCCCCGGTCCGGGCGACCTCCTGGGGATCAGCCTCTCCACCACGGAGGCGCGGTTCGAGGTCGAGCATGACGCGCTGATCCTGGAGGTTCTCTCCACGCGCGACGCGCTGCTGGCGGACCTGAGCCGGCGCCGGGTGCCGGGAGACCGGAAGGTCGCGCGCGACCTCACCGCCTCCCTCGGTGCGATCTCGCGCCGGTCGGTGCCGGCGGCGGCCGGCACCTGAACCCGGATCAGCCGCGGGCCGGAAATCGGCGCTCCTGGGTCGCGCCGGCATCGTAGCGGAGCGGCGAGCGGAAGGTCATGAACTCGACCCAGGTGCCCCACGGCATCCGGCCGAACCACAGCTGGTTGCCCGCCCCGGTCTCGCTGAGACCGAGGTCATTGGGGCCTTCGAGCAGCGTCCCGCCCGCGGCCGCGAACCGCTCCGTCGCCAGGGCGATGTCGTCCACGAACATGCTGAAGTGGTTGAGCCCGATATCGTTGATCCCCGCCGCCTCGGTGCGGGCGATCCCCGTGAGCTGGAACAGCTCGATGTTGGCCCCGTCGCCGAGGCGCATCTGGCAGGCGCCGCGCATGGTCGCGGTCTCCGGCAGGCCGTTGATCCGGCCGACATCGGCGGCCGTGAGCGGCGCGTCCGTCAGCTTGAGGTGGCGGTAGAGCACCGTCGCGCCGAACGCCTCCTCGAGGAAGCGGATCGCCGCCTCCATGTCCGGCACCGTCATCGCGACGTGCTCGATGCCGTGGATGTTGGACAGGCCCCGCGGCGGCGAACGGCCGGTTACCGCGTCGCCGAGGCGGATGCCGGCCAGCTCCCGCGGTAGTTGCAGGGCGAGGACCTGCCAGGGCGCCCGCGTGCGGTCGTCGCCCCCGGTGCCGGAGGCGAGGTTCTCGAGCTGGGAGGCGGGGACCAGCAGGCGGCGCTGCCCGTCGATGCAGATGGCGTCGGGCGAGGCCAGCCGGTCGTCCTGCACCAGCGTCAGCATCCGCCCCTGCGGCGTCAGCACGGCGATCCGGCGGTTCTCGGCGTCGGACAGGTAGAGGTTGCCCAGCGTGTCCATCGCCGTGCCGCCGATGGTCGGGATCTCGGCGATGGTCTGGATCGCCGACGCGAGGTCGGCATCGGTCAGGCTCTCGTCGGTGAGCAGGGCCGTCGCGATCCGGCGGACCGGCCCGGTCGGCGTCGCCCAGTAGAGCCAGGCCCCGTCGGCATCGAGTTCGATCATGTCGCTGGCGACCGCGGGCCGGCGGCCGTCGGCATCGGCCAGGATGCGGCCGCCCTGCCCCTTCTGCGCCGCGCCCTCGGGCTTGCGCAGAAGCGGGTGGCCGGAGAGGCGGCGCAGGGTCCGGTTCGCCGCCAGATCGTGGACGATGATGCCGCCGAGCCCGGAATCGGTGACGTAGAGCATGTGGTCGTGCAGGCGCAGGTCGTTCATCGTCGCGCCGGCCGGCAGGATGTCGTCGCCGAAGCGGAGCACCGCGAGCACGGTCCCGGTGCGCGGATCGAGGCGGACGATCTTCTGCCCGCCCGGCACGGCACGCTCGCCCACGGCCCCCTGATCGACGACCCACAGCGTCCCGTCGTTGAAGACGTGGACGGCGTTCACCATGACGAAGGCCGATTGCCCGTCGCCGCCCTGGCTCCACGCGTTCCACGCGCCACCGGGGAACGGCGACAGCGCCCCGTCCTGTTCGACCCTGACGAGCGAGGGGGTCTCTCTGTGGTCGGGGAAGCGCGGCAGGCCGAGGAACAGGGTGCCGTCCGGGGCGGCGGCGACGCCGTTGCACAGCCAGCGGGACTGCGCCGCGAGCGTGAGGACAGGCGTCGGCGCGGAGGCGGCACGCGCCGCCTGTGCGGTGGTCATCGACATGGGGGGCAGAACTCCGCTGGCGGCAAGCACGGCAAGCGCGGATCGACGGGTGAAATGCGGCGGCAGCATAGGGAGGCAAACGGGAGGCACAATCGATAGTGGCTGGCCGCGGGGGCAAGGGACTCTTGCGTCCTCGGCGAGAGTCCGGATGAGGACGAGCGCGGCGGGCCGCTACGTATCCTGCGCTTCGAGCGGGACTTCGGCGAAGATGCCCGTATCCGGCTCGACGAACTCGATCGTGTTGCCCTCCGGATCGGCCACGAAGAGCGTGCCGATCCCGAAATCGAGCGGGTCGCCGGCATCGGTCACGGCGTGGGTCTCGTATTCGAGGCTTGCCATGTACGGCGTCACGCCCTGGCGCAGCAGCGCCGCCGCGGTCTCGCGCAGGCTCTCGACCTCCAGCGCGAAGTGCTGCTCGATCCGGCCCGAGGCGGGCGCGTCGGGCGACGGCATCAGGTGCACGACGAAGCCGTTCCCGGCCCGCAGCCAGTTGGTCTTTGTCGGATGCGCGTCGAGGCCGATCACCTCGGTATAGAAGCGTCGCATCGCGTCGAGGTCGTGGGCGGCGATCGCCGTGTGATGCAGGCGCGTGACGCGGATCATGGCTATCCTCTTCGCAGGCGCGGCACCCGAGGCCCGCAGGTGACCGGCCGCCGCGCTCAAGGGCCGCGCGCAAGGGCGCTTCGACCGTCAACGGCCCGGCGCCGCGCCGGTCTCTCGCCGACAGGGCCAGGCTGTCTTGCCGGGCGGGAGGGGGAAGCGATGCGCCGACCTCGGATTTCTGCCGGCGCGGAGAGACACCGTGTCCGTTTCGGAAAGAGACCGCCGCGCAAGCTTGATTTATAGATATGCTAATTCAACGAGAGATCAGCAATTCGAGCGCGGCGTGAGATTTCGATAGTCATCGAGCGTGCTGCCAATGCTGCACGCACGCATGTCCGCAAGAATTGTGTGGCGACCCGACTTGTCGCTCGCATGGGGCCGCACCGCGGTGCCGGCCGATAGGCAGTCGCGCGTCACGATCTCAAAACCAAGCGCATGTCGATCGAAGTGTCGGCGCCGGGGGGAATATGAACAGAAGGCAGATACTCGCCTCGATGGCGGCCCTTGCCGGCAACGCCTCCACCGCGCAGGCTGCGGAACTCAGCGGCGAGATGCCCTGGGAGCCCGGTCAGGCGAACGTTCCGCCGCTGCCCGATTCCGGGTCGGAGCGCTTCGTGTTCTTCACGCCTGCGGAAGCCGAGGCCGTGGGCGCCATGGCCGACCGGATCATCCCGGCGGACGACCTGAGCGTCGGCGGCCGGGAGGCGGGCTGCGTCCGCTTCATCGATCGTGAACTCGCCGGCCCCTACGGCCGGGCGGCGACGCAGTACCGCCTCGGCCGCTTCGTCAAGGGAACCGCCGAGCAGGGCATCCAATCCCCTCTCGCCCCGGCCGACCGCTACCGGCTCGGCCTCGCCGCCCTCGATCGCCACTGCCGCGCGGCCCACGGCAAGGGCTACGCGAGCCTGCCCCCGGACGAGCAGGACAAAGTCCTCTCGGCGATGGAGGCCGGAACGCTCGACCTCGGCGAGGTCGATGCGAAGGAGATGTTCGAGCAGATCCTGCAGAACGTCCGCGAAGGCTTCCTCGCCGACCCGCTCTACGGCGGCAACAAGGATCTCGTCAGCTGGCGGATGCTCGGATTTCCCGGAGCACAGTACGATTTCCGCGATGTCATCGACTTGAAGGGAAAGAAGCTCGACTTCGTTCCGGTCAGCATGATCGACAAGTCCCTTTGATTTCTGCCCCTTGATCGTTCCGAAAGCTGTCGTCCGATGACCAATGTTCGTCCAAAAGCCGATGCCGTGATCGTCGGTCTCGGCTGGTGCGGCTCGCTCATGGCCGAGGAGCTGACCCGGGCCGGCCTCAATGTCGTCGCCATCGAGCGCGGCCCCTGGGTCGAGACGGCCGTCGATTTCCCGCCCTCCGTCGATATGGACGAACTGCGCTGGGACACCCGGCGGGCGATGCTGCTGCCGCCGGCGATCGAGACCATCACCTTCCGCAACGACCCGACCCAGAAGGCGCTGCCCGCGCGGGACTGGAACTTCAACGAGTGGGGCTACAATGTCGGCGGGTCGGGCACCCACTGGGCCGGCATGGCGTGGCGCTTCCTGCCGTTCGACTTCCAGCCCTACAGCATGACCGTCGCGCGCTACGGCGCCGAGCAGCTCCTCGACGGCCTGATCGTGCAGGATTGGGGCGTCACCTACGACGACCTCGAACCATTCTACGACCGGTTCGAGAAGATCGCCGGCGTGTCCGGCAAGGCCGGCAACCTCAAGGGCGAGAAGATCCCCGGCGGCAACATCTTCGAGGGGGCGCGCTCGGACGAGTATCCGCTGCCCCCCCTCAAGACGACCCGCCTGACCGACCTGTTCACCGAGGCCTCGGCCAGCCTCGGCTACCATCCCTTCATGGTTCCGGCGGGCCAGACCTCGGGGGCCTACACCAACCCGCTCGGCGTCCGGATGGGGCCCTGCACCTATTGCGGCTACTGTCTGTATTACGGCTGCGGCAACTGGTCGAAATCGACGCCCAACAACTGCGTCGTCCCGGCGCTGATGCAGCGCAAGAACTTCAGCGTGCTGACCGAATCGACGGTGCTGCGCGCCAACCTCGCCCCGGACGGGACCACCGCCACCGGCGTGACCTACGTCGACAAGGACAACCGGACCTGGGAGCAGCCGGCGGACATCGTCGTCTTCTCCGCCTTCCAGATGCAGAACGTGCGGCTGATGCTGCTCTCGAAGATCGGCAAGCCCTACGATCACGCGACCGGCGAGGGCGTCGTCGGCCGGGCCTACAGCTTCCAGACCGTGTCCGGCGCCAACATCTTCTTCGAGAACGAGTACCTGAACCAGTTCATCGGCGCCGGCGCCCTCTCGGCCCAGGTCGATGACTTCAACGGCGACAACTTCGACCATACCGGGATGGGCTTCATCGGCGGCGCCGGCATCCTCGTCGTCTCCCGCGGCGCCCGCCCGATCGGCAATGCCGACTTCCTCCCGCCCGGAACGCCCCGGTGGGGCAGCGCGTGGAAGAAGGCCTACACCCACAGCTTCCAGAACGGGACGTTCCTGTTCGGCCAGGGCACGAGCTTCGCGCACAAGGACGCCTATCTCGACCTCGATCCCGAGTACAAGGACATCCACGGCCTCCCGCTCCTGCGGCTCACCTACGACTACAACGAGAACGACCGCCGCTCGGCGAAGCTGATCGAGGACAAGAGCGTCGAGATCGGCCGGAAGATGGGAGCGAAGGTCGTCGTCGGCACGAACGCGACCAACCAGCACGCCTCGCCCTACCAGCTCGCCAGCGACCACACCAATGGCGGCGCGGTGATGGGGCTCGACCCGAAGACCAGCGCGCTCAACCGTTTCCAGCAGAGCTGGGACGTTCACAACGTCTTCGTCCTCGGCGCGTCGTCCTTTCCCAACAACGCCGGCTACAACCCGACCGGAACGGTCGGCGCCCTGACCCTCTGGACTGCGAAAGCGATCATCGAGACTTATCTCGACAAGCGCGGTCCGCTGGTGGCGAATTGAGGTGACGACCGTGACCTTGCTCCTGCGCACCCTCCTCGCCACCGCAGCGCTCTCGCTCTGCCTTCCCCTCGGGAGCGTCGCCTCGGCCCAGTCCGAGCCGGCACCGATCCAGACGAAGGACGTCGACGCGCCCAAGGTGGTGGAGGCGCCGAAGACGGAGGCCGACCCCGCCATCGAGCGCGGGCGCTACATCGCGGTGGCCGCCGACTGCGTGGCCTGCCACACCAATCCGAAGAGCGGGAAGCCGTTCTCCGGCGGCTACGCCCTGGAGACCCCGTTCGGCACGCTGCTGTCGAGCAACATCACCTCCGACCCGGAGACCGGCATCGGCCGCTGGACCGAGGCGGAGTTCACCCGCGCCCTGCGCGAGGGGCTCGGGAAGGAGGGGCAGCACCTGTATCCGGCGATGCCGTACACGAGCTACACCAAGATGTCCGATCGCGACGTCCACGACCTGTGGCTCTACATGAAGACCGTGCCGCCGGTCCGCAACGCCGTCGTCACCAACCAGCTTCCGTTTCCCTTCAACATCCGCGCCCTGCTGATGGGGTGGAACCTGATGTTCTTCGAGCAGAAGCGGTTCCAGCCGAGGGCCGACCGGTCCGCCGCCTGGAACCGCGGCGCCTATCTCTCCGACGCGCTTGCCCATTGCGGCGCCTGCCACACGCCGAAGAACGTCCTCGGCGGCGACAAGACGAGCAAGGCCTATCACGGCGAGGTCCTGCAATCGTGGTACGCCCCCGACATCACCACGAGCAAGACCGGCGGCATCGGCGACTGGTCGAAGGACGACATCGTCCAGTATCTCAAGATCGGCAGCAACCGGATGGCGGTCGCCTCGGGGCCGATGGCCGAGGCGGTGACGAACTCGACCCAGCATCTGAGCGACGCCGATCTCGCCGCGGTCGCCGACTATCTCCAGTCGCTGCCGCCGAGCCCCGCGACCGAGGCGAGGCGCGTCGCCGCCCCCGATCCGGTCATGGCCCAGGGCAAGCGCGTCTTCGACGCTCAGTGCAAGGCATGCCACGCCTCCGACGGAACCGGAATCCGGCACATGACGCCGAGCTTCCCCGGCAACACCGCCGTGCAGTCGCACGAGGTCGCCGGCATCGTCCGGACCGTGCTGGCGGGCGCACGCGGCGCGATCACGGCTGAGAATCCGACGGGGGCGGCGATGCCGTCCTTCGCCTGGAACCTGTCGGACCAGCAGATCGCCGCGGCTCTGACCTACATCCGCAACAGCTGGGGCAACGCCGCGCCGCCGGTCACCACCGAGGCCGTCGCCGCCACCCGCAAGGCCCTCAACCTCAACGCCGTCGGGCGCGCGCCCCACCCGGTCCCGTGAGGGGCGGCGCCCGACGCATGGCCCCGCGCGAAAGGCCGGCTGCACCGCCGCGCTCACAGCGGATGAGGTCGGGAGCGGACGTTTCGCGAACCGCCCTGTACCTCCAGGGCGAGCCGTGCTCGCGCGCGGAGCCGGTAGAGAACGACACCCGCGGGATCGGCCGCACGAGCGGGAGAAGTTGAGGCCAGAGCCTCCGCTTCGTCTCGGCCGTCACCTGCGCCCTGCCCCGCGCCGCCTCGCTCCGAATCCTTCCGCCTGCGGGTTGATCGGCGCGAAGTAGACGGTCAATGCTTCGCAAATATAATTTATTGAGCGGAATAATTCCGTTTTCATCGCGCTATTACTGAGAATCCACCAATCAAACTGCGGGTGTTCAAGTCTATGTCGCCCCTAAAAAGACGGCTTCTCGCCACGCTGTCAATCGCCGCCGTGCCGCTGATGAGCGCCGCGCAGGCCGAGCCCGGGCATGGTTCCCGCGCACGATCCCGGCACGCCCCCGCGGCGGGAGGGGAGGCATCTCCGGGCGTCGTCCCGACCGCGTCGCGTCCCTCGACGGCGGATTCGTCCCGGCCGGCGCCGCCCGGCAGCCTCGACACGCAGGCCGCCGCGCCCACCTGGGGCGTGCTGGGCAACTTCGGAGGCCTGCGCGACGACCTCTTCCGCGCCGGCATCCGCACGGACGGCAGCTTCGATTACCAGACCTCGACCAACATCCAGGGCGGCCCCTACCAGTCCCTGCGCGGCGCCGGACAGCTCGCCCTGCGCGCCGCCGTGGACATGGACCGCTTTGCCGGCCTCGCGGGCGGCACCTTCAACCTCGCCCTGACCTACCGCTTCGGTCGCGGCCTCACCGCGGACCAGCACCTTAACGTGCTCCAGCAGACCGAGGAGATCTTCGGCCGCGGCCGCTTCCCGCGGCTAACCCAGCTCTCCTACACCCAGCGCTTCGGCGAGTTCGTCGATCTCAAGTTCGGCCGCCTGCCCGTCAGCGCCGACTTCGCCGGCTTTCCTTGTGAGTTCCAGAACCTGACGTTCTGCGGAAACCAGCCCGGCAACCTTGTCGGCAATTATTGGTACAACTGGCCCGTCTCGCAATATGCCGCCCGCCTGCGGCTCGGCAATCTCGACACCGGCTACCTCATGGCCGGCGTCTACCAAGTCAATCCGCGCGACCTCGAGAACGGCTTCAACTTCGACCCGACCGGTGCCGCCGGTGCGCTGGCCATCGTTGAGGCCGCCGCCTTCCCGACGCTCCCGCCCTTCACCTATCGCGGCAGCTACACGGTCGGCGCGTGGTACCAGACCGGCGGCGGCCCCGACCTCTTCCTCAACCGCGACGGCCTGCCCCTGGCGTCGGCCGGCGGGCTGCCACTCGCAAACCGCGACCGCAGCGGTCTCTACGGCGTGGCCGTGCAGGAACTCTACCGGCCCGATCCCGGCAACCCGCTGCGCAACCTCTCCGCCTTCGTCCGCGTCACGCTGGCCAACTCCTCGACGTCGCTCATCGACAGGCAGGAGACCATCGGCCTCGTCTACAAGGGCTTCTGGGCCGAGCGGCCCTTCGATTGGATCGGCGTCGGCATCGGCCAGTCACATGCCAGTCGGGCCCTGGCGCAGAGCGTCCAGATGGCCAACCTGCTCGATGGTGGCGTCCGCGCGCTCCCCGGATACGAGCGCGCGTTGGAGGTCTTCTACAGCCTCGCCCTCTCTCCCGACGTGGTGGTCCGGCCCAACATCCAGTTCATCAACCGTCCCGGCGGCGTCGGCGGGCGGGACGACATCCTGGTCTTCGGCGTCAAGAGCGGCGTCACGTTCTGACCCGGACAGGCATGGGGCCAGCGCAGCAATGCGGCCCGCGCCGACGCAAACGCCCCGCCCTTCCACGATCAAACTCCATTCGGACCCGTCCTCCTCAAAGGTTCGCCGCCATGCCGATCAGCAAGAGAATTCGCTCGATCAATCTACGATCCATCAAGTCGAAAATCATCGGTACGTTCGCGATCCTGGTTGTGTTGTCCGGCCTGACCGGCGGCTTCGCGATCCTCAAGGTCGATCAGGTCTCGGCGATCGGCGCGGCGCTGGCCCGTCAGGTCGAGGCCGTGACCTTGCTGGGCGACCTCGCCCGGCTCAGCCAGCAGCTCCGTGCGCTGACGGCGCTGCAGCACTACAGCCCGAACGAGACGCAGCGCAGCGCCTATGCGCGGGAAGCCGAGGAGGGCCGCGTCGCCTTCTCGAAGGCCTGGGGCGACTACGCGACCCTGATCGAGGGCGCGCGCGAGACCCAGCTCGCCGAAACCCTGCGTAACGCGTGGCAGCACTTCCTGGCGATCGAAGAGGAGATCCTCATCCTCGACCGGGCCGGCCTGAACGAGACCGGAACAGCTGTGCTGCAGGGTGACATGCTCTCGGAGGCCGCCAACTTCTACACCGCGGTGCGGGCCGTGCAGGCCTATCGTCAACAGGAGGTCGAGATCGCCACGGCCGCCGCCCAGGAGATCCGCGCCTCGGCCCGCTTCTGGATCGTCTCGGCCTTGGCCTGTCTGCTGACGCTCTGCACGCTGGCCGGCTGGCTTCTGACGATGACGATCTCCCACCCGATCGGGCGCATGACCGGCGTGATGGGCCGGCTCGCGGATGACGACATCGGCGTCGAGGTCCCCGATCAGCGCCGCTCCGACGAGATTGGCCTGATGGCAGCCGCGGTTCAAGTCTTCAAGGACAACATGATCCGCAACAAGGCTCTCGAGGCCGAAGTGGCCGCCCAGCGCGCCGGGGCGGAGGCGCAGCGCCGGACCGCCATGCGCGAGTTGGCGGACGCATTCGACCAGTCGGTCGGCGGGATCGTCACGGCCGTCTCCTCGGCGGCCGTTCAGATGCAGACGACCGCCCGCCACCTCTCGGTGTCGGCCGAGGCCACCTCGGTGCGCGCCGTGGCGGTCTCCGCGGCGGCCGAGGAAGCCTCCGTCAACATCCATTCGATCGCGGGCGCTGCCGAGGAACTCGATGCCTCGGTGACGGAGATCGGCGTCCAGGTCGAGCGCTCCTCGGCGATGTCGCAGGCCGCCGTTCGGGAGACCGAGGGAATGACTGCGCTGGTGCGCGAGCTGACGGGCGTGGCCGCCAGCATCGGCGACGTCGTCGACACCATCGCCGGCCTTGCGGGCCAGACCAACCTGCTGGCGCTCAACGCCACGATCGAAGCGGCGCGGGCCGGGGAAGCCGGCCGCGGCTTCGCGGTCGTGGCCACGGAGGTCAAGGAACTCGCCAACCAAACCTCCCGTTCGGCCAGCGAGATCACGGCCAAAATCGAGGCGATCCAGTCCTCGACGGGACGGACCGCCACGGCCATCGATGGCATCTCCGCCTCGATCCGCTCGATCAACGAGACGGCGACCGCCATCGCGTCGGCCATCGAGGAGCAGGGGGCGGCGACGCGCGAGATCGTTCAGGCCATTGCCCAGGCCTCGAGCGGCACCGGCGAGGTGACCGCCAACATCTCCGGCGTGGCGAGCAACGTCGAGGAAACCGGGACCGGCGCCGCGCAGGTTCTGAGTGCCTCGGGCGAACTCGCCCAGCAATCCGATCTGCTGCGCCGACAGGTGCAGTCGTTCCTCGACACCGTCCGTGCCGCCTGACGTCCGCGCTTCCACCGAGGCTTGCCATGAAGCAACTCACCAGATCCCTGCCCGCCGCCCTGCTGCTGATCGCTCTCGCCGCACCGGCCGCCGCCGAAACGAAATTCACCCTCTTGATGTCGGAGGTGGGCGATCCCTTGCTCGACAGCCTGCAGGCCTCCGTCCTCAACACGGCCACCTCCAAGTTCTCCGCCTCGGTCGATGTGGCGCAGGCGGCCGGTAACGGGGGAACCCAAGTGGTCCAGGGTCGGGCCGCCCTCGACGCGAAGCCGACAGCCCTGATCGTCAATCCCGTCGACGACGCCAGCGCCAGGACGATCACCGAGATGGCCGCGGCGGCCGGGATTCCGGTGGTGTTCGTGAACAAGCGCCCGAGCGGTCCGGTGGCCCATAGGATGGCGATCGTCAGCGCGAACCACCTCGTCGCAGGTCGGGTTCAGATGCGATTGCTCGCGCAGGGTCTCGGGGATCGCGGCAACGTGGCCATACTGCGCGGCAAGGACAGCGACAACGCCGCCCAGGAGCGCACCGCCGGCATGAAGGAGATCCTCGGGCAACGGCCGGGGCTGAAGCTCCTGGCGGAGGCGAGCGCCGATTGGAGCCGGCGGCGGGCGCAGGATCAGGTGACGGCATGGCTGCGCAGCGGCCTGAAGCCTGACGCCATCGCCGCCAACAACGACGAGATGGCGCTCGGTGCGGTGGCCGCCCTCAAAGCGGCCGGCCTGTCGGGCAAGGTCTTGGTCGGCGGCGTCGACGGAACCTCGGACGGGATTGCGGCCGTGAAGAGCGGCGAATTGTTGGTCAGCGTCCTTCAGGATGCGCCGATGCAGGGGGCCCAGGCGGTGAACGATGCCGTGAAGCTCGCCCGCGGAGAGTACGTGCAGCCCTACGACTGGGTGCCCCATCGATTGATCCTGCCGACGCGCGGCGACTTGGCAAACGGACGATGACGTGTGCAGTTCATAGAATCGAAACCAAGCCAAGGCGTTGCGTTATCTGAGGGTCTGTGACTCTTGACCCCGATTCGCCAGATTGGCCGCGCCGGGCGAAAGTTGTCGATGCGATCGCCTTCTACCGGGCGCAGGAATTCGAACGCTGTTGGCCGATCAACATCGCCGATCGGCTATCGGTCAGGTCGGATCACCTCCATCGCGGCTGAAGCGCGAACGATCTCCCGATCGCCCACGCAGGTCGCGATGCCAATCGTCGATTGAACCGCGCCGGGTTTCCCGGCAACTGTAATCACGCAACGGTGGCGGGATCGTAATCGGTGCCGGTGGCGAGCATGGCGTTGAGCGTGATGAGGAGCTTGCGCGCAGTCGCGATCAGGGCCGCCTTGGTCGGCTTGCCGGCCAAGGCCAGACGCTCGCGGAACGTGCGGAAGACGGCGGAGCGGCGCGAAGCCTGGAGCGCCGCGAGATAGAGGATCGTTCGCACGACCGGCCGCCCTCCGCCGATGTTACGCGGGCCGACGCGCTTGCCGCTGTCACGGGCGATCGGCGCCAAGCCGGCCAAGGCTGCGATGCGGCGTCGGTCGAGTTGCCCGAGTTCCGGCATCTCGGCAATCAGTGTCGCGGCGACGATAGGGCCGACGCCCGGCGCAGTCTGGAGCCGGCGGCCGATGGCCTGTGTCTCGGGATCGGCGTCGACCAAGGCGGCCATCAGCGCCTCGACCTTGGCGATGCGCCGGTCGAGAAGAGCGATCAGGCTGGTGATGTCGGCACGGGCCTGCTTGTCTGTAGTCTGCTGGAGCCGCGTGGCCTCCTGCTTGCGGATCTCGACAAGCTGACGGCGGCGCGTCGCCTGGGCCTGGAGCACGCGACGCGCCGCCGTTACCGGCTGCGTGGGTGCCGGTCGCAGCCGGGCACCCAGCTCGGCGAGCATGCGCGCGTCCACGCGGTCGGTCTTTCCGATTACCCCCATGGCCCGTGCGAAGTCGCGGGCTTGGCGCGGGTTCACGCGGCTGGCTCAAGCAGCATCGCCGCATCGCCACCCGCTACGAGAAACGGGCCGCCAACTACCTCGCCATGGTCACGCTTGGCATCACCATGCTCTGGCTCACATGGCTTTGCAGAGACCGCCAAGGATCGAATTGCGGCAACAAATTCGACAAGAAAAGGCTCCTTCAAACTATCCAGCGGCATGTCAGCGGTTTACTTTGCAACAAATGTCGCATTCGAGCTTGAGACAAGTGTCGCAAGTTAGAGTCCGTCCGATAAGTCATGATGCTCGCCCGAGCCTTCGGACGAGGATCATGACGGCGGCGGCGTAGAGGAAGGCCTGGGCCGAGGCGAGGGTCGCTTCCGGGTCCTTCCAGAGGCGTCGGTTGCGGCTGATCCATCCGAAGAAGCGTTCCACCACCCATCGGCGTGGATGCACGGCGAAGCCGACCTGATCCTTCGGTTTGCGCACGATGTCGATGGTGATGACGGTGGCGGTCGCGGGTCTGTCGCCGGCATAGCCTGCATCGGCGAAAGCTCTGACGATGAACGGGAAGGTCCGCCGCGACAGGCGCAGCACCGGTCCAGCCCCATCGCGATCCTGAATGTCGGCGGTCTGCGGATCGAGCACGAGGGCGCGCCCGTCCGTGTCGACCAGGGCCTGACGCTTGCGGCCCTTGACCTTCTTTCCAGCGTCGTAGCCGCGCGGGCCGCCGCTCTCGGTGGTCTTCACGCTCTGGCTGTCGAGCACGGCCGCCGTCGGCGAGGCCTCGCGACCGGCCCGCTCCCGGTCGGCCATGACCAGGGCGTGGTTGATCCGCCCGAACAATCCCTCGTCCCGCCAGCGGCTGAAGTAGCCGAACGTCGTGCTGCGCGGAGGGAGATCCTTTGGGATCAACCGCCATGCGATGCCGCCGCGCAGCACGTAGAAGATCGCGTTCAGGACCTCCCGCATCGTCCAGACAGGCGGACGACCACGCGAGGCGGGCTCTGGCATCATGGGCGCGATCACCGCCCATTCCGTATCCGTCAGGTCGGTTTCGTATCGAAGGCGCGCACGGTTATGCTGCCGGCGAGGGGTCGGGGTCCACATGGCACGTCCAGATGAGGCTTCAGCACCCTTCTGGAATCACCGCCATTCCGGCCACTCAACCCCTGCCGGACGTTATCGGACGGGCTCTAAGGCGCACGGTATTGCAGGCGAAAGCAGACGGGCCGTGCCAGCCGGCCCTGCCGGGGAGGATCGGCCGCCCCGGCCTCGGCGGAGGCCCCGCTTGCAATGGAGTAATGCCGATGTGGTTTCTGCCACTGAGCATTACGCTTGATATGAAAAGGACCCGGAGCAGTTGGACGCTGCGTCTCCGGGTCCGATTCATCATCTAAGCGAAACGGGGGGGCGGGGAAACCTGCCCTCCCACTCCAGGGGCGAATATAGCGCATCGCACAGACCTTCGCCAGATCAGGCGCCCGGCCCCTCACAGCGAGAGGAGGCCCCTTCGCCCGTGCAGGATCGCCGGCTTCCAGCGGATCCGCGACGAAGGAGCGAGCACCATGGGCGAGATCGTGATGACCACCGTGACCATTGGCGGCCCCCTACGGGGCCGGGATGCCGTCGCAGCGCTGGTCGAGGCGGCAGAGGCGTACTTCGCCGAGGCCGAAAGCCTCGTGCGCGACGCCATCGCCGACGGCACGAGCGTGACCTTCGAGGGCGAACAGAATTTCGGGCTGACCCCGAGCCTCGACGCGTTCTGTCGGGAGTACGGGCTGTCCTACCACCGAGCCTGGATCGCACGGCCCGGCGTGTTCGAGGCGGGCGTGAAGCACTGGAAGCCGGGCATGGCGAGCCCGGTGGAGGAAGCGGCCGACGAGGGCGGCGACCCGGTCATCACCCTGGCGGCGCTGAGAAACTGCAATGACGCCGGCGAGACCCTACCCGACATCCTGGCGCGGCTCGAGAAGGCTGAGGCTGCCGCCGTGCCGCCGCTGACCCTGGTCGAGGACGCCGACGCCTGGCAGGCCGCTGCCTGATCCTTTCCCGCTCCCGTCCCGAGGCCCCCTTCCGAGAGTCAGAGGGGGGCTTCGCCTTCGTGAGGGTTTTTAGGTCGGACAGAGAGCCGGCCGCCCGAGCCAGGGATGACGGACCATGACCAGCGCGAAGACCACCACGAAGGCCGCCGCCAAGATCACGCTGAGCGAGCCGACCGCGATCCCGTTCGACAAGCTCGTCTTGAGCCAGGCGAACGTGCGCCGGATCGCCAACGGGCAGAGCATCGAGGACCTGGCCGAGGACATCGCCCATCGCGGCCTGATGCAGAACCTGAACGTGCGCCCGATCCTCGACGAGGCCGGTCAGGAGACCGGCCGCTACGAGGTGCCCGCCGGCGGCCGGCGCTTCCGGGCGCTGGAGCACCTCGTGAAGACCCGCCGCATGGCCAAGGGCGTCAAGGTCCCGTGCCTGGTGCGCGCCCCCGACAGCGCGATCAGCGCCGAGGAGGACTCGCTGGCCGAGAACGCCCACCGCGAGGCCCTGCACCCGCTCGACCAGTTCCGAGCCTTCAAGACGCTCGCCGACGCCGGCATGCCGACCGCTGACATTGCGGCCCGGTTCTTCGTCTCGGAGAAGATCGTCGGCCAGCGGCTGCGGCTTGCCGCGATCAGCCCGGTGCTGCTCGACGCCTACGGTGCCGGCGAGATGACGCTGGAATGCCTGATGGCGTTCTCCGTCACCGAGGATGCCGAGCGGCAGGTTCGGGTCTGGGAGGCGTTGAGCAAGCGTGGCAGCTTGAGCAACTGGGGGATCCGGCAAGCCCTGACCGACCGCACGGTGAGCGTGGGCGATGCCCGCGCCCGCTACGTCGGCGAGGAGGCCTACGTGGCGGCGGGCGGCACGGTCCTGCGCGACCTGTTCGCGGAGCGCGGCGACGGGTGGTTCGAGGATGAGGCCCTGCTCAACCGGTTGGCCGAGGCGAAGCTGGCCGAGTTCAGCGCGCGCGTGGCCGCGGAGGGCTGGAAGTGGATCGAGGTGTCGCTGTCGCTGATGACGGGGCGCACCTACGGCCTGCGCAACCTGCCGACCCGCTCCGAGCTGAGCGAGGCCGAGCAGGAGGCGTTCGAGGCTGCGTTGGAGGAGCGCGAACAACTCGACAGCGACTACGGCTACAGCGACGAGGAGTGGCCCGCCGAGGCTGCGGATCGGATGGCGGCGCTGGAGGATGAGATCGCCGCGTTCGAGGCGCGCGCCGAGATCTACGACCCGGCCGACATCGCGATCGGCGGCGCCTTCGTCACGCTCGACTACCAGGGCCAGCCGACGGTGCGGCGTGGCTACGTCCGGCCGCAGGATGAGCCAGCGGAGGAACCGGGCGCCGACGAGACCGGGGTTGCTGGCGCGGCGGGTCCGGAGGCGGCCCGTGATCCGGCTGCGCCGTCCGTGGGCGGGGGCGAAGGTGTCGCGTCAGCCCCGGCGGTGATGCGGACGATCATCACCATCGGCGGCAGCTCGACCGCAGCCGGCCCGGTGGCAGAGCCGGAGGAAGCCGACCGCCCGCTCTCCGAGCAGCACCGGAGCGAGCTGACCAGCTATCGCACCATCGCCCTGCGCGAGGCGCTGGCCGACGATCCGGAGGCCGCCTTCATCGCCGTGGTCCACGCCATGGTGATCCGCGTCATCGTCAACGGCTACCGCACCGGCACCTGCCTCGAGGTGTCGACCACGTCGAGCCGGGTCGATCACACCGTCCAGGGCCTCGGCGCCTACCGGCCGGCGACCGCCCTCGATGCGAAGCGCGAGGCGTGGGCCAAGCGCCTGCCGGCCGACCACGGCGCGATCTGGGATTTCCTGGTCGGCCTGGATCCGGAGCAGCGCACCGAGCTGTTCGCGCTCTGCGCGGGCTTGAGCGTCAACGCGATGCACACGCCCCACGATCGGCGGCCCGAGGCATTGCCGCACGCCGACCGCCTGGCCCAGCTCGTCGGGCTCGACATGACCCGCGACTGGACGCCGACGGCGGCCAACTACTTCAGCCGCGTGACCAAGGGGAAGATCCTGGCGGCGGTGCGGGAGGCGAAGGGCGAGGACACCGCGCGCCTCCTCGACAGCCTGAGGAAGGGCGACATGGCGCGCGAGGCCGAGCGCCTGATGGCCGAGAGCGGCTGGCTGCCCGAGCTTCTGCGCACGCCCGGCCTCAATGCGGATGCGGTGGGCGAGGACCGACCCGCCCTGCCGGAGGCGGACGCCGCCGTCGGCGAGGAGATCGAGGCCGGGGCGGTCGATGCGCTCCCGGAGTTCCTGGCCGGAGACGACGGAATCGGCAGCGATCCGGAGGACCGGGCATACGCCATCGCCGCCGAGTGAGCGCTGGGCGTCAGACGGCGCTCGCGACCTGCGCCGGCGCCGCGCGCCGGTGCCATTCCCCCGAGCCGAAGGGCTCGGGGTTCTTCGTGTCGGGTTTGGCTGCGCTGCGGTCGTGGAGCGAGAGAGGACGCTCCGGCCGGGGCCGCTCGCCTCGGATGCGATCCGAGCTGGACGCCTTCGGCTTGGCCGGGGTCCCGTCGTGCTGCACCGTCGCCTTGGCTTTGGCTTTGAGGACGTAGGCCTTTCGCGGCTTGGCCGTGCTGCGATCGTACTTCCCGAGCTTCCTCTGCCGAGCGAGTTCGGCGCGATGCTTCATGTCGAATGCCGGCATCATCGGGTAGTCGTCCGGCAGGCCCCACTTCGCGCGGTAGGCATCCGGCGTCAGGCCGAAGAGACGCAGATGCCTGCTGAGCATGCGATAGGGCTTGTTGTCCTCGAAGCAGACCAGGAACGTCTCGTGGATCGAGTCCGCAATCTCCTTGCGCGTGAGGGCGCGCGCTGCGGCCTGCATGCGGGGGCGGTCCGACCCAACGAAAGCATCTTGCGGCAAGACATCTTGCGGCACGACCGGCTCGATCTCGTCGTCGGGCGCGGACCGGAGCGCCCTGGACACCGTCGTGATGAGTGCGGCAAGCGCCTCCGGCGGTAACCTGTTGCCGGCGACGTACCCCTTCACGATCTGAACCGTGCACCGCACGATCTCGTCGTTTTCGCTCGCTTGCGGCCGGCTCAACCGAATTATCCCTCGGCGACTTCTTTCGAGCGCATGCATGAGAAGATTTCTTCATCGAGTCAATCATCTGAAAGTTTCACTACCTTTCCTGAGGTGCGGGCATGGCCGATTAGGTCTTGAACACCCTCTGAAGTATATTTGAGCGGGGATTAAAAGGCAGAGGAAGGAAGCCGGAGATCGAGCCGGCGCGAGCGCGAGAGAGAGAGCCTTGCGGACCGGCGTGAGCCCTACAGGAGGCCGCCCCGTGAACGTCTCGATCAGCCGGAACCACTTCGCCAGCACTGCCCTCACCCCCATTCCAGCACCGGCCGCGATCCTTCAGGCCGGCACGCGCCTCGCCGAGATCCTGGCGCAGGGCCGGGCCATCGGAACGGACGTTCTGCGGGAGGCCATGGAGACGGCCTGCGGCGGCAGCGACTCCGAGGGCTTGTGGCTGTGGAAGGACGCCTACGAGGCCGGCGAGGTCGCCCAGGTGGTGTTCCTGCGCCGGTTCTGGCCGGCGATCCGCGCCAAGGCGGCGACCCCGGCCGCCCGCCTCGCGATGCTCGGCCGGATCGCCAGCCTGCTGCCGACCCACACGCGGCGGAGCGAGGAGAGCGAGGCCTTCCAGCAATTTTCGACCCCGCTGCCGCTCGGCTACGTGGCGGCGCTCGCCGCAGGCCTGTGCCCGGGCGAGGTACTGCTGGAGCCGTCGGCTGGCACCGGCCTGCTCGCGGTCCACGCCGAGCTTGCCGGCGCACGCGTCCATCTCAATGAGCTGGCCGCGACCCGGGCCGGCTTGCTCGGGGCGCTCTACCCGGCAGGCTCCGTCACCCAGCTCGACGCGGCGCAGATCCACGATCGCCTGCCCGAAGACGTGGCGCCGAGCGTGGTGCTGATGAACCCGCCGTTCTCCGTCGCGGCGCATGTCGAGGGCCGCTATCGCGATGCGACCGCCGACCACCTCCGCTCGGCCTTCTCCCGCCTCGCCAGGGGCGGACGCCTGGTCGCCATCACCGGGGAGAGCTTCCGGCCGGACCGGCCCGCGAGTGCGGGAGCGTTCACCGCGCTTGCCGCGCGGGGCGGGCGGCTGGTGTTCTCCGCCGGCCTGTCGGGCCGCGCCTATGCCAAGCACGGCACCACCGTCGACGTGCGCCTGTCCGTGTTCGACCGCCTGCCAACGGGCGAGGCCGGCCCGTGCGTGGCGCCCCTCGGCGTGTCCGAGGATCCGGCCGCCCTGCTGGAGGCCGTGCTGGCGAACGTGCCGCCCCGGCTCGCCCCGCCGCCTTCCCCTGATACCTCCCAGGCCGCCGCGCCGGTCCTGCGCAGCGCGATCCCCGGCCTGTCACGCAGGCCGGCCGCCGTTCGACCGTCCGCTCCGCGTCCGGCGCCCACCGCGACCGCGGTGGCGACCGAGACCGCCGACCCGATCGCCTACACGGTGATCGAGGAGCTGCCGGCGACGCTGGTGACCGACGCCGCCCTGTACGAGGCCTACGCGCTGGAGACCCTGCGGATCGAGGGAGCCCAGCCCCATCCGACTCCGCTCGTCCAATCCACCGCCATGGCCTCGGTGCGGCTGCCCCGGCCGAGCCACGCCCCGCGCCTGCCGGCCCCGGTCGTGAGCCAGGGCCTGCTCTCCGAGTGCCAGCTCGAGACCGTGATCTACGCCGGCGCCGCCCATGATCGCCACCTGCCGGGCCACTGGACCGTCGACGAGACCGGCACGATCCTGTCGGCCGCCGCAGCAGGCACCGAGAGCGCTGTGCGCTTCCGCCAGGGCTTCTTCCTCGGCGACGGCACCGGCGCGGGCAAGGGCCGCCAGGTCGCCGGGATCATCCTCGACAACTGGATGCAGGGCCGCCGCCGGGCGCTCTGGATCTCGAAGTCCGACACGCTCCTGGAGGACGCCCGGCGCGACTGGCGCCATCTCGGCCAGGAGCCGCTCCAGATCGTCCCACTCTCCCGCTTCACGCCCGGCAAGCCGGTCGCGCTCACCGAGGGCATCCTGTTCACGACCTTCGCCACCCTGCGCGGGGCCGGTCGCAACGGGTCCGGCTCGCGCCTCGATCAGATCCTCGCCTGGCTCGGACCGGATTTCGACGGCGTGATCGCGCTCGATGAGGCGCATCAGCTCGCCAACGCCGCCGCCGGCTCCGGCGACCGCGGCGTGGTCGAGGCCTCGCAGCAGGGAAGAGCCGGGCTCGCCCTGCAGTACCGTATTCCGGATGCCCGCGTGGTCTACGTCAGCGCCACCGGTGCCGTCACGGTCGAGAAGCTGGCCTACGCCCACCGGCTTGGGCTCTGGGGTGGCGGCTCCTTCCCGTTCCCGACCCGTTCCGACTTCGTCTCGGCCATGCAGCAGGGTGGCCTGGCGGCCATGGAGGTGCTGGCCCGCGATCTGAAGGCCCTCGGGATCTACACCGCCCGCTCGCTGTCCTACGCCGGCATCGAAGTCGAGTTCCTCGAGCACGAGCTCACGCCCGAGCAGACGGCGATCTACGACGCCTATGCCGACGCCTTCCAGGTCATCCACACCAACCTCGACGCGGCGCTCAAGGCGTCGGGCGTCACCGGCGCCTCCGGCACCCTGAACCAGGCGGCCAAGTCCGCGGCGCGCTCGGCCTTCGAGTCGAGCAAGCAGCGCTTCTTCAACCACCTGCTCACGGCGATGAAGTGCCCGAGCCTGATCGCCGATATCGAGGGAATGATCGTCGAGGGCCACGCCGCCGTCGTGCAGATCGTCTCGACCGGCGAGGCGCTGATGGAGCGGCGGTTGGCCGAGATCCCCTCATCCGAATGGGGCGACCTGCAGGTCGACGTCACGCCGCGCGAGTACGTGATCGACTACCTCGCCAGCGCCTTCCCGACCCGGCTCTACGAACCCTACACCGACGACGGTGGCATCGTCCTATCCCGGCCCGTGACCGACGAGGAGGGCCGGCCCGTCCAGTGCCGCGAGGCGGTGGAGCGCCGCGACGCCCTGATCGAACACCTGTGCGCCCTCGCCCCGGTGCAGTCGGCACTCGACCAGATCCTGCACCACTTCGGCACGCAGAGCGTCGCCGAGGTGACCGGCCGCTCGCGCCGGATCGTGCGCCAGACCGGGCGTGACGGCGTCGATCGCCTCGTGCTCCAAAACCGGCCCGGGGCCGTCAACCTCTCGGAGACGCAAGCCTTCCAGGACGACGAGAAGCGGGTTCTCGTGTTCTCGGACGCAGGCGGCACCGGGCGTAGCTACCACGCCGACCGGGGCGCGAAGAACCAGCGCCTGCGCGTGCACTACCTGCTCGAGGCCGGCTGGAAGGCCGATGCGGCGGTGCAGGGCTTGGGTCGCACCAACCGCACCAATCAGGCGCAGCCGCCACTGTTCCGGCCGGTCACCACCAACGTGAAGGGCGAGAAGCGCTTTCTCTCCACGATCGCCCGGCGCCTCGACACCCTTGGTGCGATCACGCGCGGCCAGCGCCAGACCGGCGGCCAGGGGCTGTTCCGGCCCGAGGACAATCTGGAGGGGCCCTACGCCGCCACGGCGCTGCGCCAACTCTACTGGGCGCTCGTGCGGGGCGAGATCGAGGGCTGCCCGCTCAAGCAGTTCGAGGCGATGACGGGCCTCGCCCTGACCAACGAGACCGGGGGCCTGCTCGACGAGTTGCCGCCGATCGGCCGCTTCCTCAACCGCGTGCTGGCACTCCGCATCAGCGTCCAGAACCTCCTGTTCGAGGCTTTCGAGGAGCGCCTGTCCCTGGTGATCGAGGGTGCGATCTCGGCCGGGGTGTACGACGTCGGGGTCGAGGTGCTGACGGCGGAATCCTTCACCGTCACGGACCGCGAGGTGGCCTACACCCATCCCCAGAGCGGCGCGCGCACCCATCTGTTGACCATTGCCGAGCGGCGCCGGCTCCGGCCGCTCGACCTCGACGCCGCACTCGACCTGATCGCCGACGGCTACACGCCGGTCGTCAACGCGAAGTCCGGCCGTCCGGCGCTGATGGGGAAGGCGGCCAGCGAAACCCGCGAGGACGGCTCGGTGGTGGCCCGGGTGCGCCTCGTGCGCCCGCTCCAGCGCCAGATCCTCGACCGCGAAGCCTATGCCCACTCGCGGTTCGAGGAGGTGACGGAGGAGGCGTTCCGGGCCGCGTGGAAGGCCGAGCTTGCGGCCCTGCCCGAGTTCGAGGAGCGGACCCTCTACGTGGTCACAGGCCTGCTACTGCCGATCTGGGACCGGTTGCCGGGCATCGACATGCGGGTGTTCCGCCTCGTGACGGATGCGGGCGAGCGCATCGTCGGCCGCGTGGTGGAGCCGCAAGACCTGCACGTCACCCGCGAGCGGCTCAACCTCGGCGCCGGCAGCACCTTGGCCCCGGCCGAGGCCTTCGCCGCCGTGCTCGGCGGACGGGCCAGCCTGCAACTCGCCGGTGGCCTCCAGGTCAGAAGAGCCCGAGTGATGAGCGAGAACCGGGTGGAGGTGATCGGGGCGAGCGAGGGTGCGCGGGCCGGGCTCAAGGCCATCGGGCTGTTTGCCGAGGTGATCGCCTGGCGAACCCGCCTGTTCATCCCGAGCGGCGAGCGTGGAGCGCAGATCCTGGCGGCGGTGTTCGAGCGCCATGCGCTCCTACGTTGCGTCGCCGCCGCCACTCACGCTTAATGCGCAGACCGGAGGAGGCCGACATGCCGACCCATCCCACCGCCGCTGATCTCTCCCGCCAGCTCGCCGACAACGTCGAGGCGTTCTGCCGGCGCTACCTCTCGAACGGCCACCGGAACGGCCGGTGGTGGTGTGTCGGCGACGTCCACAACACGCAAGGCGAGTCGCTCTACGTGCGGCTCACCGGCCCGAGCAGCGGCAAGGGCGCCCGCGGCAAGTGGACGGACGCGGCGACCGGCGAGCACGGCGACCTGCTCGACGTGCTCCGGATCCAGCACAGCGAGAGTTGGCGCGATGCCCTGGAGGAGGCGCGGGGGTTCCTGAGCCTGCCCCAGCCGCCGGTGTCGGAGCGGGCCCGCCCGCTCCCGGAGGCGCGCGACACCACCGATTCGGCCCGGCGGATGCTGCGCTACGGCCGCCCGATCGCCGGCACCGTGGCGGAGGCCTACCTGCGCTCGCGCGGGCTCGAGCACGCCGTCTCCCAGCCCGCGTTACGCTTCCACCCGCGCTGCCTGTACCGGCTCTCCCGCAAGGACCCGGCCGGCCCGGACACCTATCATCCGGCCCTGCTTGCCACGGTCACCGATCTCTCGGGCGCCGTCATGGCCGTCAGCCGGACGTGGCTCGCTGCGGACGGGCGTGACAAGGCCGCCTTGCGCAACCCGCGACGGGCCCTCGGCAACCAGCTCGGCCATGGCGTGCGCTTTCCCGGCACGGTGTCCGATCTGATGGTGGCCGGCGAAGGGGTCGAGACCGTGCAGTCGGTCCAGCGCGTCCTGCCGGGCGTTCCGCACGTCGCCGCCCTGTCGGGGGCGCACCTCGCCGCCCTGATCCTTCCTCCCGGCCTGCGCCACCTCTACATCGCCCGCGACGCCGATCCAGCCGGCGAGCGGGGAGCGGCGATCCTGCGCCGGCGCGCCGAGGCCGAGGGCATCCTGGTGAGCGACCTGGATCCTCGGGAGGACGACTTCAACACTGACCTGCGCCACCTCGGCCCGCAGGATCTCGCCCTGCATCTGGCGCCCCAGCTCGACCCGAACGACGCGGTGGCGCACCTCCGGTTCGAGGAGGCAGCGGAGTCGATCGCAGCCTGACCGGGGCCTTCGGGGAGGGTCGATCCGCAGGCTGTCCGGGCCCGTGAGAGGGCCTTTGCGTCCACGGCCTTCTTGAGAGGGCGACGGGTGCCGGGTCGGGGGCCTTAGGCGCAACGGCCCTGTCCGACGATTTTCCGCCGCCGCCTGACGGCGGCTTTGCATCGCGAGGCAAAATCGACGGCCAGGGCCGTCCTTCGCTTCGCTTTGGCCCGCGCGGCCGCATCGCCTGACGGTGCGATGCGGACCCTCGCGCGGGTGCGCCAGGCCCCCCGGCCCGGCCTTTGGTCGCCACGAAGGCCACGATGGACGCTGGCCTGCCGGACCCGAAGGACCACCGCGATGCTCGACCACCCGAGCCACGACCTCGACGAGGACCTGCCCGCCGATCCCACCCTGCTCGAGGAGCTGGCGCTGACCGGCTACCGCCCGTTCGAGGAGCACGACGACCCCCGGCCGCTACCGGCCAAGCGCGCGATGGATGGGGCCCTGAACGTGGCGATCACCGCCCTCGAGGGAGCCTTCGCCGGCACCCGCCTGGAGGACGACCTCGAGGACGTGCTGTGGGGGTTCGTGAACGTCTTCCACCGCCGGGTCGAGCAGATCGATCGCAAGCTCGACGAGAACGAGCAGGCGCAGCGCATGAGCCAGCGCGATCAGGACGGCAGCGAGGTGCTCTCGGTCGAGTTGGAGCGGCTCACCGCCCTCGGGCTCACCCTGTCGGAGCGCCGCAACAGCTTCGAGTACGCCCGCGACGCCGCCGCCCACCTCTTCACCCGAACCACCCGGTCGCTGTGGCGCCCGCGCTCCGGCTCGCAGGTCAACCGGGCCACGATGACCGCGGCGATGATCGACAGCCGCGACTTCGTCAACGCGCGGCGCCGGGCGGAGACCGAGATCCACCTGCCGCAGGGCACCCGGATCGCCTTCACGGGCGGCAAGGAATACCAGAACGTCACGGTGATCTGGGACACCCTGGACCGGGTGCGGGCCAAGCACGCCGACATGGTGCTGATGCACGGTGGCGGGGAAGGCGCCGAGTTGATCGCCGCGAAGTGGGCCGAGAACCGCCGAGTCCAGCAGGTGGTGTTCAAGCCCGACTGGAAGCGCCACAAGCGGGCCGCGCCCTTCCGGCGCAACGACCTTCTCCTCGAGCAGGATCCGATCGGGATCGTGCACTTCCCCGGCGGCGGGATCTCCGACAACCTCGCCGACAAGGCAATGGCGAAGGGCATCCCCGTCCGGCGGGGCGTGAAGGCCGGCGCATGAGCGCCGGCCCCTTGCGATTTCAGCTAAAGCAGCTAATTCAGCCATTGCATGGATATCGAGGAATGTACCGATGGCAAGCTTCACCCTGACGGACCTCGGCAACAAGTCGGGCGAGGTGGTCGAGGCAGCCTTCCGTGGCCCCGTGGACATCACCAAGCGCGGAAAGCGCAAGTTCGTTCTGATGACCGCCGAGCAGTTCGATCGTTTGACCGGCACAGGCTCGCAGCGCGCGTACCGTGCCGAAGACCTGACGGCTCCGGAGCGCGACGAAATCCTGGCCGGGCTCGATGCCGTCGCGCAGGACGAGGGACGCGATGACTGAGCCCCAGCACGGCGAGATCATCCTCTACTCCTACCTCTGGGCACGGGAACACGATCGCGGCGAAGAGACCGGCCGGAAGGCACGCCCGACCTGCGTCATGCTCATCGTCGTCGGCAAGGACGGTCGTTCCAAACCCCTGCTGTTCCCGATCACCAGCCAGCCGCCAGGGCCGTCCAATCACTTCGTAGAGGTTCCCGAGACCGAGGCACGCCGTGCGAAGCTCTACACGCCAGCCTGGGTCATCGTGGACGAGTTCAACACCGACGATCCCGCTACGTCGTGGGCGCTCGAGGACGCCAAGCCGCTCGGCCGGTTCTCGAAGAAATTCATGTCACGGATCGCCGCCGCAGCCGCCGGTGCCATCAGAGCCGGCAAGGCACGGAGCGTCCCGAGACGATAGCGGGCAGTGGGGTGGGAGCAGGCTTCGATAAGGTGCCTGCGAATGAACTGCTCCCAACTCGACGCGACCCGAGTGCCGGGCGGCCCGATCTCTTTGATAGGTCGCCGGAAGGGATCCACGGACGCCGGGGAGGATGTCCGAGAAGCCGGGTTTGCAAGGTAGCGGAGCCGACCGGAGGCAAGCTGGAGGGGGCACTCCTCAGTGAGAGGTGCCCTGCCGGTCAGCGTCGAGGCTGGAGGCGTCCGGAGCGGGCGCCATACCGGGACGCGGCGGTGCGTTGGGGGCGCCCTCCCGAGCCAATCCGGGGCAGCGGCGAGGGTGGGAGACGGCCACCTCGCCACATCCGGCAAGCCCGGAGTCCGGTCGATCCGCCCAAGCGGAAACGTCGGTGAAACGCGGCGCCGACGTTCGCCACAGCGACGGACCGTCCCAACACGATGGCGACAAGGGAACAGACGCCGTCACCGCCCGCAACCGTCCGGCCAGACGATTTTCCCCTGGCGCTGCGCGCCATTCCTCGCGGGACAAAATCGTCTGGCCTCCCGGTCCTCCGCTGCGCTCCGGCCCCTGCGGGGTGCGGGCGGCGCCGTCGCCTGTTTGAGGGGTCGCATCGCGCAGGGACGGTCCCGAGCGCCTCAGGAAACCCAGCCGATGCCGCGCCCCACCTCGAGCCTCCCCGCCCACGCCCGCTACGCCCTCGTGACCCACGTCGCCGAACTCCAGGCCGAGCTGGCCTCCATCTCCTGCCCGCGCGAGCGGCGCACCATCACGGCCGAGCTGAAGGCCGCCCAGGCGCGGGTCGCCCAGCTCTCCACGGAGGGCTGAACCCCCTCCTCCAGGGCCGCCCCACGGCGGCCTTCAATCCTTCGAACGGGGCGAGGCAGCACCCTGGTTCGTGCCGCGGGTTGCGACCGAGAATATCGGGTTTTCAGGGGGATCGATAAGCCATCGGCGGCCCCCGCAGGGAGGCCGCCGAACCGTCCCTTCGGACGGGTTTCGCCGCCGCTGACGCCGCGCCAAGCGGCCCGTCAGGCCGCCTCCCTGGCATCCTCCATTTCATCGCTTTCGGCATCAATCGCCTCCTGCGCTTCGCGGGTGTGGAAGCGGTTGGCGCCGACCAGCTTCTTCATGTCGGCACGGCGGAAGTAGATCGCCCGTCCGCACCGGATCGGCTCGACGCCGCCGACGAGCAGGATCTGCTCGTCGCGCCGCATGGTGATGATCTCGTCGGGCATGATGAGGGCGCGCTTCTGTAGGCTGGTCGAGGCCGACAGGCTGACCCCGCCCGAGCCCTTGCCGCCGGACCGGGCCTGCTGGCTGTAGGAGATGATCTCCTGCGTGTAGTACCCGCAGCGCTCCGACAGCCATTTGGCGGTATCGATGTCGGTGATCGCGGAGAAGCTCTGCCAGGCCGTCGACTCGAACCAGGCCGACACGGCATCCTTGTCGCCCCCCCAGTGCTGTCGCAATTGACCGAGCGATTGGTACACCATCACGAGCGTGATGCCGTACTTCCGGCCGGCGTCGCGTGCGACCTCGATCAGGCTCATGTTGCCGAGCCGCGCCGCCTCGTCGAGGAGGAAGGCGACCCGGTCCTTGATCTCGCCGTTGGCGTGATAGAGCGCGTTCATCAGCCCACCGATGATGACCCGTGCCAAGCCCGCAAAATTCTGCAACGTCTGGAGATCGATGGCGATGAAGACATCGATATCGTCGTCGATCAGGTCGAGGCTGGAGAACTCTCCATCCGACACGATCGCGGCGTATTCCTTGAACGACAGCCAGTTGGTCAGGTCGGCCGCCGTGGCGTAGACGCCCGAGAACGTCTGTGGCGTCATGCTCTTGAACGGCCCCAGCGCCAGCTTGGCGAACGAGCCGTTATCCTCCGCCCGAAGGATCTTGCTGAGCCGCTCGAGGAAGTCCGGTTCCGGCTCGGAGATCACCTCGCGCAGGGTGCGCAGGGTGCGCGGCTTTTCGTTGAACGAGCGGTTGAGGCAGATGTAGGCGAGGACCCCGCGCAGGAGCTGCAAGGCCGAGTTGCGGAAGAAGTCCTTCGGATCGTCGCGCTTGACCGGCCCCGTGGCGATCCAGCCGACCACGGCCGAGATATCGTTCTCTGCGGAGTTCTCACCCCGACCGATCCAGTCGAGCACGTTGAACCCGCTCATAGGGTTCTTCGGCGTGATGCAATGAACGCGTCGAGAGGCCCCCTTGCCGCGGAGGTTGCGGCGATAGTCGCATAGCATCGGATGCAACTCGGTCGATGGATCGAGCACGACCGCGTTTCCGGGCCACGACAGAAGCATCGGGATCACTGTGCCGGTGGTCTTGAAGCCGCCCGATCCGGAGAACACGAGACCGTGAGTCGAGCCGATATCGCAGTTGAAGCCCATCATCGGCATCCTGCCCCCCGAGCCCCACGTCTTGGGATCGTTCGGCTTGAACACGCGTGACGTGCTCTTCGAGTCGAGATCGGGACGATACCGCTCGCCGAGAACCAGGTCGCCGTCCTCGGGAAATAGCTCGCCCGCGAGCTTCATCGTTGCCCATTCGGCGTCACCGTAAGCGGCGGATTTCGAGCGGATCGGCTTGTTGTATCCGCGCGTCGTCTTCTTCACACGCACGAGAGATACGAGCGGTGTGATGAAGGCGACGAAGCCCGCGAACATCACGGCGCAGAACAGCGGAATGTCGGCCCGACGCATCAGGGCGCGGGCATCGGCACCGGGGTTCTGAGCGGTCAGCCGGGCGATCTCCTCGCGCACCGTCCAGGCGCAAAGGCCGATCAGGAACAGGGACGCGCACGCGGCGACGACGCGCCCACTATCCCCCGGCCGCGTGAGGCCGGCGGCGGCGAAGAGGACGAGTGCGGGCAACGCCACCGCGGCCACGCGCATGGCCTGGAGCATCATCGAATGCCCGGGCTCAACGACGTAGGCCGCACCGACGAGCGGCGTGAGAAACAGGCTGATGCCGAGATACAGCGCGAGCCCGATCGCGACGGTGATGCCGGCGTAGACCCACTTCATTTCTTGAACTCCTTGTCCCCTCGCTGAGCGAATTGCTCGACGACGTCAGGGTCGCGCGTGCGCTCACGACCCTCGATCAGGAGGCCGAGCAGGACGTTGCTCGGCAGGTCGGCAAGGCCGGCTTTGATGACGAGACCCCCGAGTTGGATCTTGCGATAGGCGTCGGCCTTCCGCTCGTCATGCCGCTTGGTCATCAGCTCCCGCTTCAGCTTGTCCCGCGCCTCGACGTCCCTTTGCCTTGGGCTCCGCCACCTCCGGGTTTGCCTCACGAAATCGGGCGACGATGGCTTGGAGTTCGCGCGTCAGCTCCTCATCCGAGATGCTGATCGATCCGATGCCGGCCTTGATCGCCAGTTGGCCGATCCGCTCGCGTTCGGCCTTGTCGTGGGCCGCGATCTTCGCTTCGACGACCTTGAGTTCCTTGACCAGCGCCTCGCGCGACTTGTTTCGAGCCATGGATGCAGTCTTCCCTCTCCGTTGGAGAGGCGATGGGTAGCATCGGCACGCAGGGCGGGAAACGCTGCGTGTAGTCCAGTCGGTATCAACCGAGGATTGAGCGTCACCCGTGATCCTGGCGTCACACTGCTGGGCACGCTTTTTCGAGGCCAAGGGGGGATACCAGGCGAGCCGAACGCCTGCTCTCGCCGTCCGCCCAACTCGCCCTTCCCGGCGCCAGCTCGACGCGAGTCACCGCTCCCCCGAAGCCGGTCGAGGCCATGGGGTGGGATCGCTCTCATGCTCTTCAGCCATGGATTTCTCTGACCCGGTATAGGGCGCGAAAACCCGGCGCGCTGACCGGCCTGCGCCGGACGGATTGACCGGCCCCGAAGGGGCCTCTTCGATGCGGAGTTACGGCGCGCAGCGCCTCCGCAAAGTCCCCTGAGTTCTACGAAGGGGCGCACTTATGGGGAAATTGCTATTTCCCGTTGTCTCGTGCTAATGGCCAAGCTCGGAACCCTCGCATGGCCATCTATCACCTCTCGGCTCAGGTCATCAGCAGCGGCGCCGGCAAGAGCGCCGTCGCCTCCGCCGCCTATCGGCGCGCAGCGACCATGACCCGTGAAAGCGATGGCAAGGTCATCTCTTACGAAGGCAAGCAGAACGTCGCTCACACCGAAATGAGCCTTCCGGCCGAGGTCCCGGCCTGGTTTCGCACCGCCATCGACGGGCGCAGCGAGAACGGCGCCTCGGCCTACCTCTGGAACGCCGTCGAGCGGAAGGAGGGCTTGAAAGGCACCGGCTTCGCGATGGAGATGAACATCGCACTGCCGATCGAACTGACGCTCGAGCAGAACGTCGCGCTCGCCCGCGACTGGGTCGAGTCGGAGGTCACGGCCCAGGGCCTCGTCGCCGATTGGGCCCTGCATGATGTGCCGGGCAACCCGCACATCCACGTCATGGTGCCGCTGAGAAAGCTGACCGAGGACGGGTTCTCGGCCAAGTTCGAATTCGCCCGAGACCGTGACGGAAACGTCCTCTACCGCGACGACGGCAAGCCCCGCTACGAGCGCTTGGCCGGGCCGATGAAGCACCTCGTCGAATGGCGCCGCTCGTGGGCCGAGACGACGAACCTCCACCTTGCGGCCGCAGGCCTCGACCGGCGCATCGATCACCGTTCGCACATCGAGGCGGGCATCCGCATCGAGCCCACCGAGCACATCGGCGTCCACGCCGTGAACATGGCTGCGCTCGGCAAGGTCTCCGACCGGGTCGAGGCGGAGAAGCAGAAGCGCGTCCGCAACGCTCAGGCGATCATCGACGATTCCGAGACCCTGCTGCCGATCCTGATGCGCGAGAAGACCGTGTTCGATGAGCGCGACATCGCTAAGGCGGTGTTCCGCTACATCGACGATCCGGCTGCGTTCGATGCGGTCCGTCTCAGGCTCGGCCAATCCCCCGAACTCGTCGCGGTCGCCGAAGAGGTGTTCGATCCCGAGAGCGGGCGAGTGGTGTCGCCGGCCCGCTGGACCACGCGGGCGCTCCTCGGTGCCGAGGTGGCGATGCAAGCCGCGACCGGCCGGCTGTACGCCGATCGGAGCCATGGCGTGCCCGAGCGAGCGTTGGATCGGGCTTTCGCCGCCCGGCCGGAACTGTCGGAGGAGCAGCGCGAGGCGGTTCGTCACGTCACGACACCGGACCGGATTGCGGCCGTGGTCGGCTTTGCCGGCGCCGGCAAATCGACCATGCTCGGCGTCGCTCGCGGCGCGTGGGTCGGCGCCGGGCATCGCGTCGTCGGTGGGGCTCTTGCCGGCAAGGCGGCCGAGGGCTTGGAGCGCAGCGCAGGGATCGCCGGCCGCACGCTGGCCTCGTGGGAGCTGGCCTGGAAGAACGACCGCGACCTGTTGAACAGGGGCGACGTCTTCGTGCTCGACGAGGCTGGGATGGTCGCCTCCGAGCAGCTCTCCCGGATCGTCCAGGAGGTGGAGCGTCGTGGCGCCAAGCTGGTGCTGGTCGGCGACGCCATGCAGCTCCAGCCGATCGAGGCCGGCGCCGGCTTTCGCGCGATCACGGAGACGATCGGCTACGCCGAGTTGTCCGAGATCTGGCGTCAGGCCGAACCCTGGATGCGGCAGGCGAGCGTGGCCTTTGCCCGCGGCGAGGCGGGGGTTGCCCTCAAGGCCTATCGCGAGGCCGGCATGGTCCGGTTCTCGCCCGATCGGGAGAGTGCGCGCGAGGCCCTGATCGCGGCCTGGAAGCCGGACTACCTCGGCCGCAAGCCCGACGGCCGGGTGATCGAAACGCTGATCCTGGCTCAGACCAACGTCGACGTACTCGCCCTCAACGCCATGGCCCGTTCGGCCCTCAAGTCCGACGGGTTGCTGGCGGACGAAGCCCGGTTCATGACGGCGCGCGGCGAGCGGATGTTCGCCCCCGGCGACCGGGTTCTGTTCCTTGAGAACGACCGGTCGCTCGGCGTGAAGAACGGTATGCTGGCCACCGTCGAGACGGCATCGAGCGGTCGGCTCGTGGTCAAGCTCGATCGGGACGGAGCCGGCGACGGCGAGCGGATCGAGGTGCGGGCCGAGGTCTACCGTAACCTCGACCACGGCTACGCTGCGACCGTCCATAAGAGCCAGGGCGCCACCCTCGATCGGGTGCATGTTCTGGCAACGCCCGGCATGGATCGACACCTCAGCTACGTCGCGATGACCCGCCATCGGCACGCGGTGGCGCTGCACGGCGCGCACGCCGACTTCGTGCCCGAATGGCGCCGGGCCAAGCTCGGCCCTGCGCCGTCGACGGATGTGCTCGACGCCGCCGCTCTCGACGGATTGGCGCGGCGGCTTTCGCGCGACGGCTCGAAGGCCTCGACCCTCGACTTCGCCGACGAGGCCGCGTTCCGTGAGGCGGCGGTGTCGCTCACCCAGCCGCCGGAGTCGATGGACGGCGAGGCCGTGCTGGATCGCGCGAGCGATCGTCCGCTGCTCGATGCCGGCCGGATGGCGGCCGGGTTCACGGCGCTGGCGAACCGGCTCGAAGCCGAGGCGCCGCCCAGTGTGACAGCGGGTTCCGCGGCCGAGCTTGATGCCGGGGCTGATACGCCCGCCATCGGCGCCTCCGTGTCGCCGGCCCTGGCCGCGATCGAGGCCGCCCTGACCCTGCTCGAACGCGCTGAAACCGAGATCGCCGACCGGGTGCGCCCGCAGGATCTGCGGGCGCTGGCCAGCGCGTTCGCCGAACGCCGCAGCCTCAACGGGCATGCCGTTCTCGCCCCTGCCCTGGTGCGGCGTGCGCGCTCCATGATCGCCAAGGTCGAGGGGCGCTGGCGCAGTCTGCACGGGCTCGTGGCCCGCCTCACCGTGGCCTGGAATGCTCTGGCTACCGCGCGTCCTGCCGTCGCCGTCAAGGCCGCGCCGGAGGCCGCCGTGACGCCGGGTCCGTCGGCACCGCTCACTCCGTTCCTCGCCGCAGTCCCTCTCGACGAGAAGAGCATCAAGCAAGCCCTCTACGACCGCGTCGATCCGAAGACGCATCTGAAGCTGATGCTCGATGCGCTGCGCTCCGATTTGCGCGTGGCGGTCAAGAGCCCCGGCCCTCTCTACAAGGCGATCTTCGCCGAGCTGCGCCAGCCATTGGAGGTCTATTCCGAACGGGTCGGGGCGCTGCTGTCCGACCCCGATCAGCATGGGGGGCTGCGGGGGCGCAAGGGCTGGTTCGTCCCCAAGGCCGAGAAGGAAGAACGGGTGAATGCTGAGGCTGCGTATGAGCGAGTCTCGAACGTGGCCAGCGGGCTCAAGGCGCAGTTCGAGGCTTCGGCCGAGAAGGGCCGCGCGGCGGAGATGCTGTACCGCAAGCGCCTGCTGATCGCGGTGCCGGGCGTGTCCCCGATCGCGGCGGCCGCGCTCGCCAAGGTCGGGCGCATGCCGGCTACGAAGGCCCTCGACGACGCGGTCGTGGAAGCTGTCTCGACGCCCGAATTGCGGGCCGAGGTGCTCGCCTTCGCCGAGGCCGTCGGGCGGCGTTTCGGCGCGAATGGCGCAATCGGGCATTCGCCGTCCGAGGGCCTCGGCCCGGATCAGTGGCTCACGTCCGAGGAGCGCCAGATCCTCAGCGGCGGCGGCTACGTCGCCTCCTACGTCGAGGACGGCACCCTGGACGAGGTCGTCCTTCGCGCGCAGCTCCAGCAGCAGACCCAGGACCTGCAGCGGACAGAGGACCTGCGCCGGGATCTCGACAGGGGACAGGATCTCGGCCCGTCGCTGTAATGCGGACGCCACGGTGATTGTATTGGCGCCGGCGCGACGATGGGTAAGGGTAGGGGAGAGAGTACATCCGAGAGTTGGGCCGTCTCAGGACGGATCGAGAGGCCTTGCCCGAAGCCGGTTGCGGCCGGGCGGTTCAGAGGAACGACATCATGCGCTTAGCCGACCTGCCGGCGCTCGTGACCCAGCGTGAGGAGGCAGTGACCCTGCTTCAAGCCATCGCCGAGGGCGTCGACGAGCGTGAGCTGGCCCCCTTCGTGTCCGCTCTGACCACCGCCGAGGACGAGCAGGCGGTCGCGATCATGCGCGGGTCGGGCAACGAGGTCAGCCTGCGGGTGCATCTCGGTGCCATGCTGACCGATGCCGGCCTCGTCACCCAGGACGAGGTGTTCGCGGCGCTCGACGCCCGCCGGGCCCTCGGCCGGGGAGAGACGGCATGAGTGCCGATCCCTATGTCTACGACGGCACCGACGTCCTGCGGAACACCGCCGACATCCGCGACCCGCAGGCCCTGGCCGAGCGCGAGATGTTCGTCTCACTCCGCGTCTTGAAGCAGTTGCAGAAGGAGCCGGTGCTCGGGACCTTCGACCTGGCGCACTACGCCGCGATCCATAAGCGGCTGTTCGGCGAGATCTACCCGTGGGCGGGCGAGACCCGCACGATCGAGATGTGGAAGCCGGAGATCGTCCTCAACGGCCGCAGCGTCGCCTACAGCCCGCCCGGCTCGATCGAGCAGCATATGAGGACCGCCCTCGGCAGCCTCCAGCGGCAGGAGCCGGGGAACCTCAAGGAGAGCCGGCCAGCGATCCGCTTCGCGCAGACCATGGCGGCGCTCTGGCAGGCTCACCCTTACCGGGAGGGCAACACCCGCACCCTGCTGGCGTTCATGGAGCAGTACGCCCGGCACCACAATCAGCCCCTCGACCAGGCCCTCATCAACCGCGTGCCGAGTGAGACCCGCGACGCGCTGGTGCTCGCCACCCGCGGCCAGATCCGGCCGTTCTCCGAGATGGTCCGCAATGCGCGGTATTCAGAGGAGCAGCGCGCCCACCCGCTGCTCGGGCGCCTGTCGGCCGAGGCGTTCGAGGCGACGCGCCTGATGGGCGCTCCGCGCATCGTCCTGCCCGAGCCCGGGACCCAGGTCCGGGGGCAGGTGGTCGCGACGAGCTACCACCACGCCCTCGTGCGCGAGTCACGCCAGATCTCGGCCGTGCCGCTGCACTCCTTCCACGCCATGCCGGAGAACAACCAGCGCGTCGACGTGCGCGTTCTGGCCGAGGGCGAGCGCCTGGATCGCACGGCGCCGCGCGAGGAAGCGGTTCGCACCCAGGTCACCGGGCGCGTCCTGATCCCGGCGACCTACCTGCTGCTCGCCGGTCAGGGACCGGAGGATGCCGTGCGCAACCGGATCGAGATCCCCGGCCCGAGCGAGGCCCTGGCCGAGGCCTTGCAGACCCGTGCGCCGAGGGAGATCGCCGCCGAGCCGGGGCTGGTCGCCGAGGTACGCCGGATCGACCAGAGCCTGATCGAGCGGTTCGGCCACCAGGGCTCCGCCCTGCTGGTCGAGGGCAGTGCCGGGGAAGCCAGGAACCTGCTGCCCCCCAACCAGGACCTGGAGGAGATCCGCGCCGTGCTCAAGCCGTTGTTCAAGGCCGTGGTCGCGGACGACCGGTTGCAGACGGCACTCGCCCAGCAGCATACGCTCGGCCGGGACGAGCCTCAGCTCGGACGCTCGGTATGACCGCGCTGCATCGCAATCAGGCGGCGACCGGGAGTGCCGGTAAGATCGTCGGCGTCGGCGTGCTCGCCATGGCCACGCTGGCCATGCTCGGCCTCGTCTGGTGGAGCCTTTCGCCGATCCTCGGGCAGATCTATGCCGGCATCCGGTTGGCCGAGACCCTCACCCTGTGGCGGTTCACGGGGTGGGGCCGCTACTTCACCACCATGCCGGCGGGGCAGCCGTTCGCGTTCGTGTCGATCTACAAGTCGTCGGTGGGCTTCGGACTCGTCGCGTCCCTGCTCATCGCACTCCTCGGCTACCTCGCTTGGCGCAAGCGCAGCCGGGAGCACATCGAGGTCATCATCAAGGCACCCCGCGATGGCTTCGGACACGAGGCGATCGGCAAGCAGTTCGTCCCGGCCGACCGCCTGGTGAAGCCCCCCGTCGCGGAAGACGAACCAGTCAACCCGGCCCTCGCGCCGGTGGCGAATCCTTTCGCGGCCTTGCGCGACCTGCGCGACGCTCGGGCGGTCGAGACGGTCGTCGATGACATCCCCTGGCATCTGGTGGCCGCGCTGTTCCTGACGGTCGATGCAGTAGCGCCGCTCAGGGACCGCAAGGCCCGTGACGCCGTCCTCAAGGCTGCCAGGACGGCCGCCGATCGCCACGCCGCAGGTCCGGAGGCCGAGATCCCGGCCAGCCTCGTGTCGGTGCTGCTCGGCCACCTGTTGGCCGCACTGACCGACCAGGCCGGACGGGATATGCAGGCGCTCGATCACGTTCACGGCGTGCTCGGCAGCACCGAGGACCTGGCCGACGCCATCGCGGCACTCGGCGCCATGGCGCTCGCGGCGAACCGTCTGTTCTTCCCGGACTATGCTTGGCTTCGCCACGTCGATCCCAGCTTGCAGTCACGGATTGCAAGCTATGGCTGAAACTAAATCACCGCACCTCTGGCTCGCGGCGCGTTCAATTTGGGTCCTAAAGTCACGAGCGGCGTCTTCGCCATGAAGCCGCCGCTCGGCGCCGGGTGTTCGGGTCAGGCATTACCGGTCATGTACGTGGTCACGACCCCGATGATGACGCCCAGGATAGTGATGGCCGAGCCGACGACGAGCCCGACCAGCGACCGGCCGGCATCCTCGCGAGCGTTGTCATCCTGCGACGACTTGTAGAGCTTCACGCCCGAGATCCCGGCGAGCGCGATGCCGACCACCGCGAACAGGATCGTGAACACGATGCCGGCGTTGTTGCCGCCCTGCGCGATGCTCGTCGCGTTGAGTTGCGAGCTCTGCGCCTTCTGCCGCGCCGTCTTCAGGATATCCAGCGGCGCCGAAGGATCGCCGGTGGACTGACCCAGAGCCGACATCGCGCTCATGGTCAGGATGGTGGCGCTCGCAAGCACCCGGTACTGGATATCCTTGTAGTTCATGAAAGCCTCCATCTTTAAGCAGCGGTTCTGGATCGCCCGATCGGGGGCTGAGCTTCGCTCATGAGTTCCCCCAGGACTTGATCGACGATCGTCTTGGCGATCCGGTCCTCACCGAACCGCGCCAACGCGGCCACCCGGCCCCACGTCTCGATGGCGGTGCCATCGGGAAAGCGGGCCGCCAGGATGCGCAGCGCCTCGTTGACCGCCATGCGGCGGTACAGCTCGTCTCGCACCAGGCGGTCCTCCGCCTTGGTGGTCAGGGCCCACAGCATCCGTGGCCCGAGCGAATTGTTGAGCACGATCCAGCGCTCCTCCTCGCGGAGCTTGAACCGCGCGAGCAGGTTAGCGCCCCGCCGGCCCTGTGGCCCGTGCACCTGGCGCTCGAGCGCGGCCTTCACCGCGTTGTCGAAGCCGAAGGTCTTGCGCGCCTGTTCGCGGATCTCGTTCGAGTCCGCGTTGAGCACGAGCACCGTCGAGGCCATGTCGGCGAGCGTGTCGAAGTCGGCGAGCAACTGGCTGACCAGGATCAGCTCCAGGCCCCACTTGCGGCCCTCGCGGGCATCGGACTTGACCTGCTTGGCGATCGTCTCGACGCCGCCGGTCAGGTGGTACTCGTCCATGCACAGGCGCTTGGGCGTCTCGGCCACCTGATGGTAGCGCGCCTCCCAGTACCGGACGTATTCCGCGCGGATCGCTTCGTCCGTCGGGAAATCCATCTTCGGGATTTCCTCGGCAAAGCCGGAGATCTTCGACAGGTAGACGTGCCGCGCGATCATGAACATCAGCGCGTTGTTGCGTTCGGCCTCCGGCGACTTGTGGCGCAGGGCCACGTCCTGAAGGTCGATCGACACCACCCGCGCCTCGCCGAGGTCGAGCCGGGTCGGGCGGGCGAAGATCGGGAACTTCTCGATCGCGCTCTCCAGCGCGCGCTGGACCTGGCGCACCAGCTCGGGCGTGAAGTCCTGCGCCATGATCGGCTCGCCCAGCACCCGGGCGAGATCCTCCAGCACCGGCATCGCGTGGCGCTGCGCGCGCTGCGCGTGGGTGTAGAGGCGCTTCTCCATCAGCGCGTCGACGAGGCGCCACCAGCGCGTCCGACCGCTCACCTCGATCCCGTAGTGCGCGATGATGCGGTCGAGCTCGGGATCGACGTTGGGCTGGTAGACCGACGGCGAGGATGAGAACTCGAGATCGCTCTTGAGCTGGTAGACCCGCGAGATCAAACGCGGGATCAGCAGCGCCACCTCGGAAGACGCCACGTTGAGGAGCGTCGTCAGGAAGTTCTCGATGAAGGTGCGCTCGCGCTCCAGCGGCATGCGCCGGCCGAGGCCGAGATCGAACGGGTTGACCGCGTATTCGGCGGTGTTGAGCAGGCGCACGTAATACGCCTCGTGCCGCCGCTCGGGCGGCAGGGCGTTGCGCACCAGCTCGATGAAGCCGCTGGAGCTGACGCCGACGTCGATCACGGCGAGGTAAGGCAGCGCGGCACCGGCGCTGAAGGCCGTGAACTCGACGTTGAGCCGGTTCATCAGCACGCTCTTGCCCGAGCCGGGCGTCGCGTAAATCAGGGTCAGCCAGAACAACTGCTCGGCCGACAGCGCCTCGTAGGGCACCGGCTTGCCGTCCGGCGTCAGCAGCATGCTCTGACCCTGCTTGAACACCCCCGCGGTGCGGTGGAACGGCAGCATCGCGGCGAGATCACCCAGCGGCGCGATCGAGCCCGGCGGCACCTCCGCCTGGACCGTCATGCCCGGAACGGTCTCGCAGAGCGCGCGCAGCGGGTTGTGGGGCGCGTCGGACATCACCGCCTCGCCCCAGGTCATCATCCCGCTCATCAGGTAGGAACGGCGCCGCTCCAGCAGCCCCGGATCCTCGCCCGGCTCGGTCCAGGTCGTGGCGATGACCCGGCCCTTGACGATGGCCTCGCCGTCCTTGTCGACGACGTCCTCCAACTCGCGCAGGGCCCGGAACAGGTTCTTGTTGGTCGGGCTCGCGAAGGCGAGAAGGCCCGCCATCACCTTCTTGAGCCGGAAGCCGATATCGGCGTCCCGGAGCCCCTCGATGTGGAAGCAGACCCGGAACGGCATGTCGGCCGTCTTCGACGCGCTCTCCAGCAGGGTCTCGAGCAGCCGGTTGAACGGCAGGATGCTCGCGGGGAACATCCGCATCACGGCGAGCGCGTAGCGGCGCCCGCCCATGTCGAGGGCGCGCATGTTGTTGGCGGCCTCGGCGTTCGACGTCATGATCTGCCGGGCGACCGTCGGCGTGAAGAACTCCGAGACGTCGTCGTCGTGCCGCTCCTTGGCGCCCGGATAGCGCCGGGTGCCCGGCCCGTAGGGCGTCCAGCCGTCCGGGGTCTCGTGGTAGAGCACCGCCGCCCGGATCTGCTCCAGGTCGCGCCGCCGCCCCTGGTCGTCGGGGGAAAGAACCCGGCCTTGCAGGCGAGCCTCGCTCAGGGCCTCCATGATCCGGCGCACGAAGGCGCCGTGCGGACCTGCGATCGAGCCGAGATGCAGGTACGGGTTCTGGGCGTCCCGTGCCGGGGGCAGCGCCTGCCAGGCCCGGCGGTTCTCCTTCTGCTCGCGGCGAACGTCGTCGGGCGTCCCGGCCGTCGGCCGGGTCCAGGCGGCGAGCAGGATCGTCTCGGCCCGGGCCCGGCCCTCGAGTACGGTGCGGCCTTCCTCGATCAGCGCCTCGACCGAGAGGCCCTTCTGACGGGAGCGCCGGCCCTGCTGCGCGACGAAGGGGTCGAGGATCCGCGCGGTGTTGAGCGAGGACTCGTAGGAGATCGTGATCTGATGGCCGGGCCGCTTCAGGATCTGCGCGATCCCGCCGGCGAAGCGCTCGACCACGTTGATGAGGTAGTCCTCGCCCGAGATGATCGAGCGCGTGCCGTCGATCTCGATCAGCGTGAGCTGCGAGCCGTCATGGGCGTAGACGACCGCCTCCTCGCGCTCCGGATCGAAGCCCGCGAGATCGCAGAACTTGTCGGCCGTCCTCATTGATGGAGCCCCAGGATCACGGCGAACTGGTAGACCGGCACCGAGAGGGCAAAGAGCCAGGCGCCGAGAAGACCGGGAATGACCGCCCGCATCAGCGGGGCCTGCCGGACGTGGAGCGCGCAGTAGAGCTGGAACCCGGCAAAGACGATCGCCGCGCACGACAGCATGATGCTGGCCGGATAGTAGACGTATATCAGCGGCTGCGACGTGATCGCCCCGTCGAGCCCCCTGAGCAGGCTGTCGTAGAACAGGCCGGTCAGGATGAGGCACCCGCCCGCACCCAACCCGCCGACATGCAGCACCCGGCGCAAGGAGGGATCGGAGCAGACGACCCGCGACCAGGCCGGCGCCACGAGGCAGACGTAGCAACCGGTCGCAAGGATGACGGCGACGGCGCACCGGCTCATCGACGGATGATCGTCGAGGAGCATCGCCGCGTTAATGGTCAGGTTGTCGAGGATGGGCCAGCTTCCGTCGTTCATCGCGCGATTTCCGAACTCGAGGCTGCGCAATCAGGCGGCGAAGTAGAGGGAGAACTGCGCGATCAGGAGCGTCACGCAGGTCATCGCGCTGCCGAGGATGGCGGCGATCAGCCAATTCCCCGCCGTGCCGTCGCCGGAGGCGTTGGCCTGGTAGACCCGCACCAGGGCGTAGCCGGCCAGGAAGATGCCGGCGACGGCGGCGAGCACGACCACGAGCCAGGCCAGGACCGGCATGAGCGCGATCAGGCCGCGCAGGACGTCGGCGATCCCCCTCGATCCGTTCATGGCCGCCTCGCGTAGGAGGCCGGCAGGGTCTCGGGCCGGTATCCGGCGCCGTAGGCCGGATCGGACCCGTAGCCGGTGCCGTAGGCCGGATCGGACCCGTAGCCGGTGCCGGCGCCGACCGTGACGCGGGCGGCGTCGAGCGGCACCACGACCGGCTGCAGGAAGACGATGCCGATCGGGAAATTGATCGGCGAGGACATCGTCGGCGGGCGGCTGAAGGAGCGCGATGCGGCCGAGGTCATCGCCTGTCCCACCGGCAGGGTTGCGCCCATGCCGGCGGTCAGCCAGTCGATGTTGCGGCCCGATTGCACGGCAAAGCCATTGCCGACCACCGTCTGGGTGTTGAGCTGCGTGAGCTGCTGGCCGATCTGGCCGACGCCCTGGAGCAGGCCGGCGACGACGAGGCCGCCGTAGCGCTCGAGCACGTGGTTGTCGACGTCCTCCGCCACCCCGGAGCGGGCCTGATCGACGGTGATCGCCAGCGCCTGCATCGGCCCCTGGCGGCCGTCCTGCAGGATCATGGTGGTGAATCGGATCGAGGCTTGCGTCTGCGAGTAGACGATCTGCCCCATCAGCCGGATGCCGTTGAGCGGACCGGGCTGCTGGCGTTCGTCGAGGTCGACGATGGTGGCAAAGACCGGCGCGCCCGGATCGTCCGAGTTGAAGCCGCGGTCGAGCACCGCGTAGGCGACGTCGCCGGCGCGCGCCACGGTCGCGTGCCGGATGCCCGGCCCGAACGGCCCGGTCACCACCGGTGCAGCAGCGGCCCGCGGCTCGGGGGGCTTGGGTCGCTCGCCCTTGGCGAACGAGCGCACCAGGAACCCGCCGGGGGTCGGCTTCAGCAGCGCCTGGAGCTGATCGTTGATCGCCGCGACCTGCGCCGGATCGGCCGTCGGCTGGACCGGCGCATCCTTGTAGACGGTGTGGAACACGTCGCGGTCGACGTAGACGATCTGAGGCGGTGGCGCGGCCGGGGGTGGCTCGGCCGGCTTCGGCTCCGAGTTCGCGTCGGGCATCTCGCCGAGCTGCGCGCCGCGGCTCTCGGCGATCACCGTCGGGGCGACGTAGGGCTTGCCGCCGCCGGCCTTCTCGTCGGCCGCCTGCCGGTTCACGCCGGCACGGCGGTCGGCCTCGGCCTTGCCCACCGGCTTCATCATGTCGTTCCCCGGGTTCGGGGTCTGGCCCCGGATCTCGGAGGTGCCGCCGGCCCCCCGGTCGATCCCCGGCGCGTCGGAGAGGATGAAGGCGGCCGAGCCGAGCGCCACCACCAGGACGACGCCACCGAGCGCGGCCGACGTTTTCATGTCGAGCATGGCCACCTCCTAGAAATCGACGCTGATGGCGGTCTCGGCACCGTCGCCGCGCTCGGCGACGAGGCGCGAGGCCGGGCGCAGGAACTCGTAGACGCGGAACCCCGCCGCGGCGTCGGCCGCTGCGACCGGCTGCGGGCTCACGAGCGTCCCCTGAACGCGCACGTACATCCGATCACGGTAGAGCCAGGCCTGCGCCCCGTTCGCGACGAGCGCTTGCGCCCCGGCCGGGGGCGTGCCGGCGCCGAACAGGTGCAGCAGCGCCGTCGTGCCGGGCGGGCCGGCGGCCGGACCCGCAGGCCGTCCCCCGCCCTTGCGGACCGGCCCCGAGGGGGCGGACGCCACCTTGACCGGCACGAGCGGCGAGGTGCCGGAAACCCGCACGGTGACCGGGATGTCCACCGTTTCGCTCGACCCGGAGAGGATCATCAGCGGGATCGGGTAGGAGACGTTCTCCAGCCGGATCAGGATGTTGCCCCAGGTGTCGAACCGGCAGGGCATGAGATTGATCGAGGTCGGCCGGTCGGCGCCCGCCGCGGCCGCGACCTGCGTCGCACCCATCGCCGTATCCTGACCGCAGCCGGTCCCGTCCTGCGCGAACAGGCGCGGATCGTAGGCGACCGAGGCGATCGGCCAGGGATTCCCCTTGGCGTCGACGAAGGTGATCGGGCTCACCACACCGTAGGCGAGGTGCAGCGTCTCCGGGGCGGCCCGGCTGATCTCCTGCGTTACCGTGAGAAGCCGGGGCTCGGGCCGCGGCATGCGCCCGTCGCGCCCCGGGAAGGTCCCAGCGCCTTGCGCCTCCTGCACCGTGCGGCGGATGTCCTGGATCTCGCCGGGCTTGAGGATCATGCCCTGCGTGGTTCCAAGCATGCGCTTGCGCAGCTCTTCGAGCTCGACCGCCGTCAGCGGACGAGGCGCGGGCGGGGGCGCCTGCGTGGCCACCGCTCCCGAGGGCGGCACGCCGGCCGGGCGCCGCACAGCGGCCCCTGCGGCCGGCTCGGCCGACTGACCCGCTCCCTGCGCGTGCGCGGCCGGGATCGCCCAGAATGCAGCCGCGACCAGGCAGCCCGAGGCCCACACGCGCTTCACGGGCTTCATGGCGCCACCTGGTTGGTCAACTGCTGCGTCGAGATTACCGAGTCGATCGCGATGCCGTTGGGGTTGATCGGCGAGGGATCGATCCGCACGATCGTCATTTCCAGTACGCGCCGCTCGACCTTGGTCTCGACGTTGGTGCGGTAGAAGATCTGCAAGGGCACTTCGACCCGCCAGTAGTACCGCCCGCCCGCCTTGCCTTCCTCGGCAATGTTGGCCGGATCCGTGGTCACGGCCGAGACGGTCTGGTAGCCGAGAACGACCTTCTGGATGATGCCGCTCTCTTGCAGCGCCGCCCGGTAACGATCGCGGCCCTGAGGTGTGAACGCTTGCGACAGGGCGTTGTTGATGAGCGCGCGCCAGTTGGCATAGTCGTAGGAGTTCAGCTCGACCGCCGCGGAGACCGCGAACTCCTTCAGCCGTGCCTGACTGATGTTGGGCTCGGTAAGCGGGATCGCCTCGCAGACGGCCTGCGCGTCCGACGTCCAGATGAACTGCTTGATTGGGTAGCGGTAGAACGCGTTGTAGAACAGCAGCAGATTGACGACGAGCGACAGGCACAGGAACATTGCCAGCAGCAGGATCCAGTACCACTGGTTCCGCAGCATCATCTGGCCAGCATCGACCTCGCGGGAAATACGCTCGGCCGACTTCATGGCTCTGGCTTTCCGGGTTGCTCCAGAGGGGCGGGACTCGGAGCGGCCACGGTCCTGACCTGGCAGCCGAATACCCCACCGTCGGCAACGTAGGGGATCACGTCGGCCCGCCAGACGCAGAGGTAGGCGAGCCACATCATGGCCATGAGCGACGTGAACACGGCGCCCGCGAGGAACGCCGAGGCGCGCGCGTAGCCGGAGAGCCGGTCGCTCAGCGCCGAGGGCGACAGGCATCCTTGTGCCGAGGGCAGGCTGAACGCCCCGATCGATGCGCGGCGGGCCATCGTCAGCTTCCGGTCAGGACGGCGAGCAGCTTGGCGTCGTCGCCTGCCTCGTACCCCACCATGATCGCGAGCCGACCGTCAGGACGCGGCACGAACATGGTCGGAACCCCGGGCCGCAGATGCGGGGCCGCGGCAAAGATGGCCGCGAAGGCCTCCTTGTTCTCGGCGAGCTTCGCGGTGTGCTCGGGGCTGGCCGCCGCGGCCGGTGTGGTCTTGGCGTCGAAGGCGCCCTTGAGCGCCGCGAGGCGATCCGGGCTGGAGAGGATCGCAGCCGCCATACGATTGCCGGCCTCGGGCTCGCCCAGCACGACGATCGGCACCCAGCGCGCCGCCACGCGACCGTGCAGGGCGGTGAAAGCGGCGTGGCAGTACGGGCAGCGTGGATCGAAGAAGATCGTCGCCACCTGGCCCACCGGCGTTCCGTCCGGGATGTCCGCGACGGCGTCGAGCTTGCCCAGCAACTCCATCACCTGTCGGGCGACCTTTGCGTCCTCGATCGTGGCGTAGGCCACGTTCGCGGCAGGCGGCATGGCAGGCTGCACAACCTGCGGAGAGGCGAGAGTCTGGCTGGGAGCCGCGCCTTGAGCCGCAGGCGCTGACACACCATTCGTCAAGTTTGCCGGCGCTGCCGCAGGGATAGTCGATGCAAGCCCTGCGGCAGGCTGATTAGGTGCATTCGCAACGATCTGTAGCTGGACCGGAATCCAGTTATGACTTGTGGCAAGATAGACACAGGCAACCAGTGATCCGGCCCAAGCCAAGTGTTTGGCGGCGGTCTCCATGCTGTATACGCCTCGCGAAAGTCGCTAAAATCCTCATTGCGGCTCTTATTGCGAACGCACGCTCGCTATGTCAATGAAGACCGAGCCTAGTGCATCTAGTGTCCTAAAAAGTGGAGTCATCATGGCCTATAAGCCACACAAAATAATGTGGTAATTCTATGAATGGTTTTTTATTGTCGCGTTTGTGCTTCATGTAGCCGACGCTATTCACCAATTAGGTCAGAGTAAGCGCCATGAAATGCGGTCCGCGCGGCCAATACGGGAGCATAGAAACCGGCCCGGACGGACGGGTTAATATCGGCTTAAAAAATGCAACCTGGGCGTTGTTACTTACAGTTGCATCCATTCTCGCAGTGCAACAAGCTGCGGCTGACCCAGGGGTCTCGGAGCAACAGAAGAAGAGTAGGTCTAATTTCGAGTACCACGATGGCAGAGCTGAGGAGCGACGGCTTTATCGGCGCCCGGATCTCGACGTCGATCCAACAAATCTGAAGCTCGAGGAGTTGAGGGAGCGCATCAACGCTCTGGAAGAAAGGCTGGAGCGGCTTGAATACCAGCAGAACGGTTTCAAACGGGGGCGGTGATGGCTATTCCAGATCTCGGCAGTCTGCTGGTCTCGTTGAGCGAGGTGTTCCCCCTCGTCGTCAACCTGATCTTCTTGTGCATTGCCGTTCTTGGTATCTGGTATGGCACGACCGGGCTCTACGCACTCTACAACGTCGCGGCCGGTGAATATAAATTCTCCAACCGGCCGGTGACGGTGGACGCGGCCGTTGGCAAGCTTGCCCTGGCAAGCGCGATGGTCGTCGCCCCGGTCCTGCTGTGGAGGTTCGCCAACAACTTCGTTCTGGGCGGCGACGTCACCTTCAGCATGTTCAATTACGGCGCCTCGCCGCGCGGTTCGAACTGCGAGCAGATCAAGCTCGCCATCACCTACTTCTTCATGGCGCTCGGCGCACTGGCCTGGCTCGTCGCCGGCCTGAAGCTCTACGGCGCCACGAACGGCCAGCAGGCCGGCTCGGGCTCGGCGTTCCTGTATCTCGTCGGCGGCACGCTGGCGTTCTTCGTCAACGACGTGGCGCAGCTCGTGAGCAACACGATCAAGATGGACGTGTCGTTCTCGAACGTCTGCACGATGATCGGGGGCTGAGGATGCGCCGGACCCCTCCCCTACTGACGCTCGCGCCGGACCAGTCCGCGGAGTTCTTCGGACAGGAAGGCGCCGAGCGGCGCCCGCGCCTCGAACATCCGGCCCTGCTCGAGCTGCCAGGCCCGGTAGCGCGACACCATCGCGGTGGCGCAGACCACGATGCACAGGAGCAGCGCCCCCCCACAGCGTGAACCAGGACCGGGTGTAGACCGCCCAGGCGGCGGCCAGCACGCCGATGACCTCGGCCGCCACGAACAGCGTGAAGGCCTGCCGACGCTCGTAGGCTGCCAGCTCGCGCACGTCGGCGCCCTCCAGGGCGAAGGTGCGGCCGAGCTCGGCCAGGGAGTATTCCGAGCCGCACTTCCCGTTGTCGCACTTGCGCAGGTCGAGGGCGTCGGGAACCGCGACGAGCTGGCCGCGCCGGCAGGCCGGGCAGGTGGCGTGGGTGCCGCCGAGCACCGTGCCGGTCATGCTGACGAAGCTTCGGTGCTCCGGCCCGACCCGGCGTGCGAGTCGGTCTTTCAAAAACGACCTGATCCCCATGACCCCCACTCGTCGAGGATGTTTCGGTATCCCGTCTTGTGGAACAGCATGGGTAGAAACGGCAAGTCCAATATAAATAAAATATTCTGGGGTATCAGCATGAACCGCAGCCGCCTCATATCCGTCATTAGACTTGGATTCGTGCTGATCGGCATGTCCGTTCTTCTTTCGGCCTGCGTAAGCACCGGCAGCAGCACTTCGGGCCACGTCGATGCCAAGCTGCGCGAGCACGGGGTCTGATGCCATGCGCCTGAAGGGATGGCTCCTCTCCACCGTCCTGTGCCTCGCCGGCCTTCCGGCCGCGGCCCAGGTCGCCAACACCTACTGCGCCCAGAACCCGGCCGCCTGCGCTCCGGTCGCGCCCGGCTACGGCGCGGGCTACGGCGGGGCCTATGGCGGTTACGCCGCGCCGGGCTACGGTGGCGGTTACGCGGCCGGCTACGGCGCTCCCGGCTATGGCGGGTACGGCGGCTATGGGGCGCCCGGCTACGGAGCACCCGGCTATGGCGGCTTCGCCGGGCCCGGCGGGTATCCGCCGCCGGGCTATTACGGCCCCGGCGGCCTCGCCCAGGCCAACGCCCTCAATCAGATCGCCAGGGGCCAGCGGCTTCCGGGCCAGGACGGCCCAGAGCCGTTCGCGACCAACGTCGGCGATAACCAGCCGCCGCCCGCGCCGCCGCACCCGGCGAATTCCGACTTCAGCCGCTACGCGGCCGGGGTCTTCGGCGACGCCAGCCGCCCGACCAAGGTGGTCCAGCGCACCGCCCGGAGCGCCGGGATCCAGGACGGCTACCGCGACGAGTCGAGTCGCATTGCCGCCTACCTCGACACCCCCGAGATCGCCGCCCGCCTCGACGCCCGCTACCCGTTCCCGGCGGTGATGGTCGGACCCGACATCGTCGCTCCGGTGGTGTCGGAGCTGCGCGACGTGCGCCAGACTCCGACCCGCACCCTGCTGGTCACCACGCTCGGAAGTTTCGAGATCCTGCGCGACGCGCGGGTCGCGGTGCAGCCGCCGAACTGGCGCGACTACCTCACCGTCACACCCGCCCCGGAAACGAAGGCCACCTGGACCCCGCCCAAGGGCGATGTGGAACAGGCCAATTGGGACGTCGGCTACAAGGGCGGCCTGGAAGTCGGGGTGGCGCAGGCCCGCGCGGCCTTCGACGACGGCCTGGCGCGCCTCGACCGGGATTTCTCCGGCATGCGCCGCTACCAGGACCTCGCCGCCCAGGGCGCGGTCAGCCTGCCGATCGTCAAGACCCGCGCCACCGCCCTCAAGGTCGGCAAGGACGGCCGCTCGGCCGCGGTCGATCAGCGCCTCCTCAAGATCGTCGTCGCCCCGAAATTCCAGCGCATCGCGACCGCAGCGGCGGCCCTGGCGGCGGAGTGAGCCATGCTCTGGACCGGCGCCACCCGCTACCCCGAGGAAGACATCATCGTGCACGGTCGCGATGATGTGTCCCGCCTCCTCGTCCATGCCGTCGCGATCGACGCCTCGGACGTGATCTTCCAGTCCGGCCGGCCGGTGCTGGCCTCGGTCCACGGCCACCTCTGCGCCCTGACCCGGGTCTGGCTCCAGCCGAGCACGCTGGCGCGGATCGCCACCGAGCTCACCGCGACCGACTCGATCATGTCGAAGCTCTACTCGGGCCAGGATTTCGACCGCGCCATCACCATCGAGGACCGGGCCGGGGCCGCCCGCGACGCCGAGCCGGTCCGGCACCGGTTCCGCATCAACGTGACGGCGGGCTACTACGAGGGCGACGTCGGCGTGCAGATCGTCTGCCGCCACATCCCGGCCGATCCGCCGACCGTGGTCGGGCTCGGGGTCGACGGCGACGTCGTCGCCGAGTCGACGCCCGCGCAGGGCGCCGTCATCGTCGCGGGCGAGACCGGCTCGGGCAAGACCACGACGCTGGCTGCCCTGATGCGCCGCGTCCTCGAGGAAGAGACGCCGATCCACGGCAACATCCTCACCTACGAGGCGCCGATCGAGTTCGTGTTCGAGGGGGTGCCTTCGGCGAGCTCCACCATCATGCAGCACGAGATCGGCCTGCATCTGCCGAGCTTTGCGGCCGGGGTGCGCAATAGCCTCCGGCGCAAGCCCTCCCTCATCATGGTGGGCGAGCTGCGCGACATGGACACGATCCTGGCGACCGTCGAAGCGGCCCAGACCGGCCACCCGATCTACACCACCACCCACGCCAACGACGTCGCCCACATCCTGCGCCGGTTGACCCTGAAGTTCCCGGCCGACCTGCAGGTCCAGGCCTTCCACGACGTACTGGCCAGCACCCACCTCCTCGTCTCGCAGCTCCTCGTGCCGCGGGTCGGCGGCGGCCGGGTCTGCCTGCGCGAATGCCAGGTCCTCACCGACCGGGTCCGCCGCGAGGTGGCGCGCGCCGGCATGGCCGACGCCGTTGACACCCTGCGCACCATCATCGGGCGCGGCGAGGATGGCCGCTCGATGCGGGTCACCGTCACGGCTGCCCTGGAGCAGGGCGCGATCGACGTGAAGACCGCCCGCCGTGTCCTCGATCGCTACGGATATCGTGATGCCCGTCTCGCGGCGTAGCCTCCTCACCGGCCTCGCGGCCACCGCCGCCCTGCCCGCCTGCGGGATCGACCGGACCTACGCCGGAGCGCTCGCGGGCGCCGTCGCGCTCCCGCCGCCCGTGCGGCTGTGGCTGCGGCGCGAGGGCACCGGCGAGGAAGTGAGCGCGATCGTCCGGGCCCCGGATGGCTACAATGCGCGCGACCTCCTGCTGCTCTCCTGGCTCCTGCGCGACGTCGGGGACGCTAGCTCGGCCGTATGGATCGATCCGCGCCTGTTCGACCTGCTTGCCGCCGTCCAGGACGCAATGAGCGCGGTCCACGGCGCTGCCGTGCCGCTGATCGTGACCTCGGGCTACCGGACGCCCCAGCACAATGCCGGCCTCGAGGGCGCGGCCAGAAGTTCGCTGCACCTCGCCGGTCGCGCCGTCGACCTGAAGGCGGCCGGCTACGCCCCGGACGCGGTCGCGGTGGCCGGTGCGCTCTGCGGCCGCGGCGGCGTCGGGATCTACCCATCGTTCTGCCACCTCGACATCGGCCACGCGCGGACTTGGGCCAGCGGCCGCAGGGCGCCACCCGCCGGGCAGCCGATGCCCGGCACGCCGATCACGAAGCCCGGGGAGCCCGCATGAGCGATCGTCATCTCCCCTGGCGCTGGTCCGCCGTACCGCTGCGATTCTTCGGCATCCACGGAAGCATCGCGGCGTTCTTCCCACTGCTGATCGTAACAGGTCTCAGTCGCTACACATTCATCGCCATGGCGCTGTACGCAGCGTTCCTGGCCTACTGCAATCATCGCAAGATGGGGCCGATGCGGTTCCTGAAATACATCTGGGCGAAGTTCATCGAGGGTGGCAAATGGCCCGCGTTCTAGACCCGACCCCGCCCCGGATCCGGATGCGGACCTCGCTGCGCCTCGCCGTCGTTGTCGGCGGGCTCGCGCTCGCCGGCGCAGCTCCGGCCCAGGCTCAATCGACCGGAAACAACTGCCTGGTGCGCCAAGCGGCCGACGCCGCCGTGCAGCGCCAGATCGCCCTGATCGACGCCGCCAAGGTCAATCCGTCGAGCTTCTTCAACGGCCCGAATAGCTGCATCGCCGGCGACCTCCTCAGGCGGTTCGACCTCTCGAACCTGATCCCGGACCTGTCCGGGTTCCTCACCTCCGGGGCGACGAGCTTGATCTCGTCGGTGATCGACGCTGCCAAGCGACAGGTCTGCCAGATCCTCGACGACCAGCTCAGGGACACCATCCGCAGCATCAACCGGCAGATGGGCGGCTATCAGAACTCGCTCTCCGGCGACCTGTTCCGGCAGCTCAACGGCTCGATCTCGCCGATCGCCATCCCGAACATCAACGGGATCGGCTCGTACAACCACATCCAGAACTCGGCATTCGGCTCTGCGCTCAACCTGAGTCAGCCCACGCAGAGCGCATCCCCCGTCGTCATTCAGCCGGAGGCAGCCCCAGCCGCAGCCCCGCCGATCTCAGCTCCTGCTCCCTCGGGCAGCAACTTCGGAGGCATGTTCCAATGATCCGTGCGGCTCTCCTTTCAGCGACGCTGTTCCTGGCTGCGATCGGCTCTGTGCAGGCCCAGAAGCTCACCCTGCCGGTTGGTGTGTGGGGACATGACGGTCCGAAAGGACCCGACTGCAAGAAGCCGTTCCTCAAAATTGAGGAGAAACGAATTCTCCACCGTTTCGATGAAGGCGAGGGTCGTTGCACGATCAAGACGGCTCGAAAAAAATCCAATATAATTTCTTTAAAAACGAAATGTGATTGGGACGCCAGTGTTCCGCCAGAGTTGCAGGAAGGCCCTGACGAAGCAGATGGTGACTCATTCTCCCTTAAAATTGTAAGTAATACAAAGATACTATTCAATAACACCGAATTTGGTTTCTGCTCGGCCGCCGAGGGGAGCGCTCAATGAGCCGCATCCGCTCGAACGGTCTGGCGTTCATAGCCTTGGTCCTCTTCTGTGAACCGACGAAAGCCGGAACCTGCCTTTCCGTCGACATCATGAGCCCCGGTGGGCAGCGGGTCTCATCCCCCTATGGCGTGGATAGATCTGGCCGGCCGGGCGCCTCGGCCGGATACCACCAGGGCATGGATATCGTGAACAGCCAGGGAGCCGGGACGCCGATCTATTCGGGCTCGTCTGGATCAATCACATACAGAAACTTCGGCAAGGGCGGGGTTATCGCAGACGTAACGTCCGGGGATACGCGGTTTTTCTACCTCCATATGAACGTCGCGACTTTCCAAAACAGGGAGAGTTCGACGATCTCGGCGGGTGAACAGGTCGGGACAATGGGGTGCAAAGGCATGGATCGCTGTGCCCCCCATCTCCACCTCGGCACCCTCCTCAAAGGCAGCTCACTTTCGACGACGGGCACGAACGGCCGCGTCTGGCGCGAGGGAACGAGGAAGAGTGTCAGTCCCCTGACCGCCGACGCGATCAAGGAGGCCGTCCCTTCAGCTTGGTACTACGTCAATCCCGAGCCGTTCCTGCCGCGCCAGATCCCGATCTCGAACAAGTACCCGGATATGGCGGGCGGGCCACGCGATACCACCCTGCCGAAGACCTGCTCGCCTGGGGCCAACGAGGGCGCGGCCAGCGAGACCGTGTCGCGCTCCGACAGCCAATCCCAGCAGGCTGCGATCGCCAGCGCTGCCGAGAAGGCCACCGGCTCCGAGGACCATGCGATCAAGGTGGCCAACCAGCCCACACGCAGCCTCTACATCGAGCTCGCCCGCATCAACGCGACCGAGCTGACCGCCAACACCTTCGACTACGACGCGCAGATGGATGCCGCGCTCGCCCAACTCGTCGCCTTCTACGCCCTGGATGCCCAGCCGGAGGCCAGGCCGTGACGCGGCTGCGCCTCCTCCTTCCAGCGAGCACCATCCTTGCGACCGCCCTGGCCCTCCCGGTCGAGGCTCAGGGGTTCTTCCCGCAATGGGAGATCTCCCTGCAACGGCTTATGTCCGGCATGAAGGTGTCCGGGGCGCAGTCGAGCACCACCGCGCTTCAGACCACCAACGGCCATAAGGCCGCCGCGGAGGCCGTCGCCTCGACCCTGGTGAGCCAGGACAACGCCCTGCGCCTCGCTCAGGCCCAACACCAGTACGGCTACGATACCGGCACGGGCTATGCCGCCTGCAACATCGCGCTCGGGATCTCGCAGGAGCGTGACAGCTACGCCTCCGCGACGAAGGTCCGCCAGGCCTTCCGCCAGGCCGACCAGCGCTGGTTGACGGGCGGGGGCAACGCCGCCGAGCGAATGGGCGCCACCCTCGACCAGCGCCGCACCTTCTACTGCTCGCCCTCCGAGCAGGACACGGGCTGGTGCACGGGCGCCAAGCCCGGCGGCTACGGCGCGGGCGACTCCGACGCAGCGCCATGGCTGTTCAACCGGGACTACGGCGCCGAGGAGGTGATGACCGCCGCCGACTATCTCGACGTCGTCGCCCCCCTGCCCACGGTGAAGCCCAACCCCGCCACCGCGGAGGAGGATGCCGCCCTCGTTCAGGCCCGCCGCCAGGGGGCGATCCTGAGCGGTGCCCGCGCCAGCCTCGTCGGCGTCCTCGTCGGCGGCATGGGCGGCGACAGCCGCCAGGGAGGCACGCCGTGAGCCGGGTTCGCCTGCCCGCAATCGGGGGCTTGAGCGCCGTTGTCGTGGCGATCGGCGTCGTCGCTCCGGCTCAGGCCCAGACCTGCTTCGGGGTCGAGCACCGTGTGAACCTGCAGACCTCCGCTCTGACCACGGCGATCACCGGCGCGATCACCACCACCGAGGCCGCCCTGGTCGCCCAGGAGATCGCCGAGCGGGCGCGGCTCCTGTCCGCCATCAAGGTCTTGACCGCGCAGTCCGCGGCCGGTTCGGACCAGGTCTCGAACGGCTTTCGCGCGTCCAGCGAGGCGCTGGTCACCACCGTCGTCACCCAGGAGCAGCGCCAGGCCGTGGCGCTCGCTGCCCACCGCTACGGCTCGGTCGGCTACGATCCGTGCGGCTCGAACACCAAGGCGCAAGGCCTCTACACGGCGATGACGGGCTCCGCCGCCGTCCGCCGGCAGATCGTCACGCCCGTTCGCGCTCAGCCCGGCCGCTACGCCGACCCGAAGGACTGGGTCGCCGACGTGAAGACCGGTGACGCTCCCGACGGGGCCGCGCTCTACAGCGGCGACACCGCGGCCGCCTCGAAGTTCATCAACACCGTCGTCGGTCCGCCCGATCCCCAGCCGCGCAACACGGCCGGCACCGCCACCAACGACCTCGACCGGCTCCAGAAGACCGGCCGCGACACTTACCGCTCGATGACGGCCAGCGTGCTCGCCGACATCGCCGCCGACTACCGGGCCGACGGCCCGATCGCGCAGGCGCGGGCCCTTTCGAGCCACTGGCAGGGCAACGACGGCGGCGCAGCGTGGGCGGCCGGGGTCGCGGGCCAGCACGACCGCGGCATCATCCAGGACGCCGTGCGGATGGAGGCGGCCAACCTCGCCCTCCTCGCCCACCAGATCAAGCGGGGCATGCGCACCGAGGCCACCGCCGCGGCGCTGCTCCTCGCCATGGTCAACGCCCGCATCTCCAACAGCGTGCCCAGGCCCGGTCGCGGGCTCTCCACTCCAGCGAGCTTCCGGACGCCATGAAGCAGCTTCTCCTCGCCGCGTCCGTCGCGGCCTACGTCTGCGCCCTCGCATCCCCCGCGGCGGCTCAGGTCTGCGGCGTCTTCGATCCGCTCTGGATCGCCGGCCACAACACCGCCAACGCCACCCTGACCGCCCGGGTGACCACCATGGGCACCAACATCGCCACGCAGCGCAGCTTGACGCTGGAGATGCTGCTCTCGGCGATGAAGGTCCAGACGGCGCAGACCTCGACCAACGGCGAGCGCGAGGTGAACCTCGTCAGCAATACCCAGCAGGCCGTCGCATCGACCCTGTCCCAGGTCGCCCAGCGCCGCGCCCTCGTCGACGCTCGCGAGCAATACGCGATCGACACCGGACAGGGCGTGAACGCCTGCGGCGCGATCGACCTGATGAACGCGACCAACCGCGCCATGGGCAACGTCACCATGAGCGGCCGGGAGACCTATCGCGGCCTCGACGTGGCGCCGGGCAAGAACGTTCCGCTCCAGCAGGCGACCCGCGACCGACTCCAGGATCCGACCAAGACGGATGCCGGAGTGCTCTTCGATCCCTCCGCCAGCGACGACGACCGCAAGGTAGTGATCCAGGCGATGGCCGGCCTGCCGATGCCCAAGCCCACGGCCGCGATGCCGGGCTCGGAAGCCGACTTGATGATGCTGCGTGCCCGCCGGGTCGAGGCCCTACGCTCCCCCGCTCTCGTCTCGCTCAGCGCCGTGCGGGCGATGTCGATCGCCGAGGGCCACGAGGTCGGCAGCGCCGCCCCGTCCCCGCTCGCGCAGCTCGAAGCACTCATCGGCCAGTACGGCGGCGGGTCCCAGTACGAGGCGTGGTCGGCCGGGCTCGCGGGCCAGTCCGAGCATGGCTTGCTCATCGAGCTCACCCGCATGCGCTCGATGTCGCTGGCCCTGCGCCAGCAGCTCATCGAGCAGCAGGCGCGCACCTCGGCCGTGTTCGGCACCATCCTGGCCACTCAGGCCGGCGGCAACCTCTAGGTGCTTCCCATGCTTCGCAGAATCGCCGCCGGTGCCGGCAGCCTTGGCCTCGTCGCCGCTGCGACCGCCGCCCAGGCCCAGACCACGGGGCGGGAGATCTTCACGCCGGTCCAGAACGACCTCGCGCTGGTCAACCTGCGCAAGCTCCTCGGCTGCGTCGTCGACGGCGTGTGGACCGCCGCCACATGCACCGACGACCGGCCGCTCACGGTCGCGCTCGGCTACTTCAACGGCGCCTGCCTGATCATCGCCACGATCCTCGCCTGCTATCTGCTCTACTCGATGGTCGCCGATACGGCGAACGACGGCCAGGCGTTCGGGCGCGGATCGAGCGCCAAGTACACCCTCCTGCGGGTCATCACCGGCGCGATCCTCAGCCTGCCGATCAAGTCCGGTCTGTCGCTGGTGCAGATCCTGGTGGTGCAACTCGCCGTCTGGGGATCCGGGTTCGGCGACACCCTCTGGACCCGCGTCGCCGGTACCCAGCTCAACGGCATGTACGGAACGCTTACCCAACCGACCCAGGCGCTCGGCGACTTCGCCTTGCGGGGTAAGCTCGCCAAGGTGCTGGAAGGGCGCCTCTACGGCCACGTCTGCGCTCAGTCGTTGCAGCAATACGCCAACAACGTCTCAGGACGCGATAATGCTGCTTCGATCGTCTCACGAACCGTTGTCGATAGGGGCAGCTTCGGATCATGGAGCCCGAAAACGACAACATATTACTTTGCCGACAGTAATGGGTATTTTCGCAGATCAAATAATCTCTGCGGTTCGGTGGTCTACGAGCATCAGAAAATCAACGCAAACATTGCCGACACGAAGGACGCCACTACGACATCGATCCTCATTGCCCTGGCCGAGCAGCAGAGCCAGCGCGCGTTTCAGGCGGCGATCAACAGCCTCGACGGAGCAGCCAGCGGGATTGCCACGACCATCATGTCCGGCAGCCGCGACGACGAGGACATCCAGACCCGCATCAAGGCAGCGGTCGACGCAGCCTATGACAGCGTCAGCCAGAGTCTGACCCAGAGCAACAACGCCCAGCTCGACAGGGCGCTTCGCGACTACCTCACGAACGCCACCGACAACGGCTGGCTCTCGGCCGCCATGTGGCAGCGCTCGATGAGCCTCGTCCAAGCCAAGCTCCTAGCCGCTTCGGCTGGGCCGAGCGCTTCGATCACGGCCGTTCCCCCGGCCGCAATCCACACTTACATGCCCTCTCTCGGCCACAGCGCCTTCTGGCCCCTTGCCCAGGAGGCGCAGCGCAACGTGACTTACGTGGGGACGTTCAGCGGCTTCGTTGCCGCCCAGGGCACGGGCAGCGTCGCGCGCATCGCCAGCGACGACCCGGCCGCGCAGGCAGACGCGCCCAGCCAATTCGCCAGGGCGCTCTCAGCCATCTACTCGGGCGTGCTCAACGTCATCAGTCGTCCGGAAACAGGGACGTGGAAGGACCCAATCCTCGAAGTGCAGGAGATCGGACAAAGTATTGCGAACTGGGGTATTGTGGCGACGGGGGCCGGTGTCAGCTCGGATTTCGTTGGCTGGGGATTGGGTTTTATTAAGCATCCGGCCGTGCAGCTCGGGCAACAACTCGCCGAAACGGCTTCCGGTTTCTTTTACTTCCTCGGCACCATTCTGTTTGCGGCTGCTTTCATGCTGGTTGGCCTCGTGCCGTTCGTGGTCATCGTCCACTTCCTGATGGGCACTTTCAATTGGTTCCTCGTCGTCGCCGAGGCGATGATAGCGGTGCCGATCTGGCTTCTCACCAAGTTCATGCCCGCCCGCTCCGATAGCTTCGTCGGCAACAGCGGTCAGGGCTATATGTTCTTCCTCGGCATCCTGCTCCGGCCGCCCCTGATCGTGATCGGCCTGCTCGTCTCTCTGCTGCTGATGCGGTTGGGCCTCGACATCACCCACATCTTCTTCCGCGGAGCCCTCGCGATGCTGTCGCCCGACGGCACCATCGCCTACGCGATGGTCGGGACCGCTGGGCTGTTCGTGTACGCGGTCATCCTGTTCTCGATCGTGATGATGTCCGCCGGGCAGATCAGCGCCCTGCCCGAAACCGTGCTCTCGTGGATCGGGGGGCAGATCGAGCGCCGCACCGGCAACACTGCAGCGGTCGGAGCAGCCGCGATCGTCATGCCGCGCTCGCCCACCCAGGTCCCGACCCAGTCGAGCGGCCGGATGGTCAAGGATGGCCGGAGCAACGCCCAGACCATGCTCTCGAAGATGCGCGGATGGGAGTAGGCGATGAACGACGCCACTCCCAAGGAAGTCGCGACGCATTTCGGGATCGCGGTCGCCTTCGCCTTCTCGGCGATCGCCGCACCGTTCGTCCCCGAAGCCATCCTGGCTTACGCGTGCTACCGCTACCTGCGCCACTTCACCTACGGCTGGCGCACTTGGCGGGCGCCGGCGCGTGTCCCGCTCCACCTCGGCCGGCGCGGCTACCGCGACGAGACCACCCGCCGGCGCGGCGACGCCACCTGGCCGGTCGGCCTTGCAGCAACCGGCCAGGTCTGGCTTCGCCGCGAGGATCTCGTGCAAGGCCTGTCTTTCAACGGCAATGATCCGCTTTGGCAGGAGCAGGCGATTTGCAGCCTCGTCCTCGGTTCCTGTATCAACCGTATGGGTGCCATCGTCGTACAGAGCGCCAAGCAGCCGATGCTGTCCGAGCGATTCGCTGAGGTGGCGAAGTCATACGGCCGGGACAACGAGATCTATTCCATCGATCTCGCGGCCGCGCCGCGGTCGCCGCTGCGGATCAGGTCTTCGACCCTGTCCGCCGCCATCGCAGATCTGGGGCTCGGGCCCGACGCTGGCGCCGTGAATCGGAAATTGATGCCGGTCATCGAGATGCTCGGCGCCCGCCACGGGAAGAACCCGCTGTCGCTCTACGAGGCGTTCACCGACGAAGCCGCGCTCGGCCGTTTGGTCAACGGGGAGTACGAGATCGACCGCGAGGAGGTCAGCGCTGCACGCCTCTCCTCCTCGGATGGCGCCGCCCTCAGGGCAGCGATCAAACCGCTCAGGGAACTTAAGGAAGAGACGCGGGAGAACGGGCGAAAGGCGCTCGCTGTTCATGCTCGGGAGATCGCCAGCCTGACTACCGTCTCACTTTCCGAGGGCTTCGATCTGCGCTCCGCCCTGTCCACGGCCGGACTGGTCTGCATCCGCCCGTCATCGGCACTCACCACCGCGCTCGTGATCGCGCGGTGCGTCGAGGTTCTCGCGGAGGGTGATGCCGGGCACGCTGCGAACGCCCTCGTCCACGTCGTCTACCCAGAGGAGCTGTCGGGAGGCTCAGCACGGCGCCTGCGCGCCGCTGCCATCGCGGGAGGAGCGGTCAGCAGCCTCTCCCTACCCGCAAGATCCGCGAATCACGTCTACAAGGCCACCCGGAACATCGGCGCCATCAGCATCCAGGAAAAGCCGATTGCCGCCCCTCTCGACGGCACACCTCTCGGCTGCAAGATCACGTCCGCGATCAAGGAGTGCCTATTCACGCTGGATATCCAGCTACCTAAAGCACCCAAGCTACAATCCGCGAATGTTCCAACAAATACAGATCAGCGTTAGAATACGATCGAATTACACCTGATAGGCGTTTCAGGTTGACAGCTTCCAGCTTGGTCACCGATGTGGCCTGTCACGACTCCCTTACGGAAGCCATCGCAATCCCTAGAGAAACCGCCGCCGCAGTCAGACCCTGAAAAGCCATCGGCCCCCACCTCCCGGCAAGGAGATGAGGGCCGACTGACCGTCATAGGATTCGCGAGGGCTAAAAGCGCTCCTCACAAGCCAAAGAATATCCCCGGGCCTCAAGCGAGAAGGCACACTTCTTGTGACCATTGAGGCCGTTCAGCATCCGGTAGCCTCCGTTATACGTGCGGTGATCGACGAAATCGCATGACCTGATCTGACCAAGTCGCTCCGGCCGCATGCGGAGACAGAAGCCATACGGCTCACCGTCTCAACAACTTCAGGGTTGACGCAATCAGCGCTCATCCTTCAGCACTCCTGTTTCGTCTCTGATCCGATCGTCAGCTTTTGCCATAGAAGCGGTGCCGGTCATCGTCAGCGCACGAGTTCAACCTTGACGCCGACTGCATCGTCAAGATCAGCCCAGGCTTGGTCAGCCGTGAGAGCGGTGAGGCGCTTCGACTTCGCCAGCGCCAAGCAGGCGCGGTCCCCGAATGAGAGACCGGCCTGCCGCGTGGCCTGACGAAGCGCACCGCCTTCGACGGCCTGCACGCGATCGAACTCGACCACCGTCAGGTGCAGGTGCTCGAGCGCGCGACCCACCGTCGCGACGGCCCCCCCACGCTCCACGAGCTTGGCCACGACCTCCGAGTAGTTGACCGCGGAGATGACCGATTCGGAGAGGGCTGCACGCACGCGGTCCTGTCCATCCTCCTGATTAAGCAGGCAGAGCAGGGCGGATGCGTCCAGAGCGTAATTGGCGGCCACGAAGTCACTCCTTGGCCGCTTCCGCACGCCGGTCAGAGATCAGCTCATCGACTATGCTGACCCCGTCGGTGACCAGACCGCGAACGAGCTTCTGGATCTCGGCAATGGCTGCATCGCGCGATCGGACCCGAAGCTCCCCATCGACCATCTCCATCACGACGGTATCACCGACCTGAAGCCCCATCTCGCGACGGAAGCTGGCAGGGATGACGAGTTTCCCTCCATCCACGATTTTGGTTGAGCGCGAATCCATGGTATTCCTGCCGCTTGGGTAGCACAGTGGTATCTATACCAAAAAAGCTGGGGTGGCCAGAAATGCCGGTTATCACATGAAGTGACGTTCATCCCCGAGTGTGATATTGCATCCGATAATAGGAGCTATCGCAGGAAATTTGTGGATCGTTAGGATTTGAACGGCTAAGCTCCCGCCATGGAGCTTGACGCCGCCGAATCCACCTCCGAACCGACGCCCCGCGTGTTTGCTGCACCGGTCCCGTTCGCCGACGCGCTGCCGCCCGGTTTCGACCTGCTGATCGAGCGGCTCGAGGAACACGCCCGTGCCGCACGCGGGGCGTTCGCCGACAACACGATGCGCGCCTTCGCCGCCGACAGCAGGATTTTTTCGGCGTGGTGTGGGCAAGCGGGGAGGGCGATGCTGCCGGCGACACCGGAGACGGTCGCCGCCTTCATCGACGCGCAAGCGGAGGCGAAGGCGCGTGCCACGATCGAGCGCTACCGCTCCTCGATCGCGGCCCTGCATCGTGCGGCCGGCTTGCCGAATCCTTGTAGCGAAGAAATCGTCCGGCTGGCGTTGAAGCGGATGAACCGGGCCAAGGGCCGGCGCCAGAAGCAGGCCGAGCCGCTCAATCGCACCAGTATCGAGCGCATGCTGGAGATAAAAGCGCCTGAACGGCTTCACCGGCGCGTCACGGAGGCCAAACGCGAGACCCCGCTGATCGCACTGCGCAACGCCGCGCTGGTCGCGGTCGCCTACGACACCCTGCTGCGCCGCTCCGAACTCGTCTCTTTATATATAGGGGATCTGCACAGGGGCGCCGACGGCTCTGGCACCGTGCTGGTGCGGCGTTCGAAGGCCGACCAGGAAGGGGAGGGGGCGATCAAGTACCTCGCCCCCGACACCATGGCGCATGTCGACGCCTGGCTCGCGGCCGCGCACCTCGAGGGCGGGCCGCTGTTCCGGCCGCTGACCAAGGGCGGGCAGGTCGGTGCTGACGCCCTTGGGGGAGGGGAGGTGGCGCGGGTGTTCCGCGATCTCGCCTCGGCCGCTGGGCTGAAGCTGGCGCGGCGGCCCTCCGGGCACTCCACCCGGGTCGGGGCGACGCAGGACATGTTCGCGGCCGGCTTCGAACTGCTCGAGGTGATGCAGGCCGGCTCGTGGAAGACGCCGGCGATGCCGGCCCGCTACGGGGAGCGTCTCCGCGCGCAGCGCGGGGCCGCCCGGAAGCTCGCCACGTTGCAGAACCGGGCGTAGGCGAGCTGAGAGCGCCTTTCCCTTCATAAGCACAATCTTTTTATCGTCTCCAATAATTTAGCGCAGCAGATTTTATGTGACTGCTGCGCATTCCTAGACAGACGGCACTAGATCTGCTTGGCTAGATACGGTGTATATTCAGGTGTTGCAGCAGGGATTGAAGGATCAAGAGACGGACCCTGTCAAACCGTAAGCGGCGGCAGCTCCCCAGAGCCCGATTTTCTCTGAGATAGCCAATCGCGATATTCTGCGCCACCGTCTTGCACAGGATAGTTGGCTTCAGCCAGCAGCAGCAGAGTTTCGACTGTCATCTGTTCCGCAAGACCGGGATCACTGTCTATTTTTCCGTCAAGATCAAAGAGTTCTTTTGTCGATTTTAGAAGCCCTAGGCCAAGCTCAATCTCAGTTGGCTCCGGTTGTGCCTGCTGGACTGGAAGCAGACCGTGGATATCACCCGGACTCCTGTGAGATGGCGATATCAGAAAACCGAGCGACAGCATGTCATATCTATTTTTTACAGAATAGTAGCAGCTCTCCAGCATGTGGACTGACTGGCGCGGTGTTCCGCTTTGGACATATGCTAAAAGCCATTTGCCAAAACTCACGCAGAATAGATCTTTAAACGTCTCCTGTGATAGATTTTCCGGATTTGATAGGGATTGGGATAATCCATCCCCTTCGGCCATAAGAAGCTCTGCCATTCCCTCCCGAAACGTATCGCTGGAAGAAATGTTGCTCTGCACGGCGCGGATAAAAGCGCTCATATTGCTGACGTGTACTTGGTTTGGGTCAAGCCGCGTCGTCAGAAAGAGAAGCCAGGGGTCGCGGGAAGACCGCGTTTGGATTTGGATGATCTCGCCAAGAGCCTCAACGTAAGTTTTGCCTTCGCCTCCGAAAGCCTTTGCTGCGAAATGACCGGTCAGATCCGCGTTGACGATATGATAAGGGCCTGACGCCCGTACGCTGTTCTGTGCTGGCGTTGGATGGCCAATCGCTTCGAAGCGGTCGACCACGATGTGGGAACTGGACCGGATGTTAGGCAGGCGCCTGATTGCCGTCTCAGAGAGGTTGAGCTGATCCCGGTCGGCCCGGCCGCCCGCAGCCACAAGCCCGGTGTAGTGAAGATCGATCCGGCGCTTTTCACAGAGTTCTCGCAGGAGCCGGATGTCGAACATGTCTTCACCGGGCAGACCAAGATAGCGGAGAATTTCCGCGCCGGTCGAGAACGTCACTGTTTCCAGAAGGCGCTCGACCTCGTCACGCCATTGAAATAGCCGCACCCATTGTTTCCGCGGCTCATGCCACGGGGCAAATGACCGCTGCTTGAGCGGTCTTGGACTTTTGGGTCCGGTCGGAATAACGAACTTGCTGAATTCGTCTTCGCCATCGTCATCGATCATGGGGGGCCGCAAAGATTGTCAGGATGTCGTCAATCAGCTGCTGCTGGGCGTCACGCGGAATTTGCTCAAGAAGGGAGTACGCTTCCAGAATTGTCACCAGGCCCCGAATCTTGTCTTCGGCAACTGCCGAAGCGCCAGTAGCCTGTGCAAGACTGAGGGTGCCGACCCGGTCGAGCACGACGCTGTCGGACTGTCCCTTAAGCGCCAGATCGACCGCCTGGCCCGGCCCGAGAAGGATTACGTCCGGCGGCTCTTCGGCGTCCTGACCACGGAGACGCGTCCACACACGTTCGGAATGCCTGGCGATTTCCGATTGGATGGTGGTGACAGTCTGCTGCTTGCGAAGGTCGGCGGCATCCTTGGTGATGCCTTTCAGGCGGTTCGTTGCCTGCTTGACCGCCGCGTGGACCCAGCGCTGAACCCATTGGTAGTGAGGGTGTGAATTATTGAAGGACTCCCGGTCTATGTTCAGCGCGGGATCAAGTCCAATCGAAATAAAAACTTCTGACGATATCTGTGCCAGGCGATTTAATTCAGAAACTTTGTAGTCCATGAATGTTTCATCGAACAGCACGCCGCTCGATCTATTGATTCGGATGAGAACTCCATTATTTTCCTTGGGAATTATGCGAGAATTCCAGTAAAGATAAGCATTGAATTCCAGTCCGCCGCCTCCAAGAGCAGCTGGATATTTGCCCAGGTTCGACTTGGCCTGGCCAAAAAACATGAGGGGCGAGGGAACTGATGATTTTGCCTGAAGCTGGCCTTCGAATGCGATAGGACGCAGCAGCTCTACGTCGTCAATGACAACCCGAAATGCGCCGCACGGATCTTTGACGGTGTCTTCCAGGCCAAGCCTGGCACCGATTGTTTCGCCGTCATTGAGGTAGATTGGCTCCGCCGCGCCGCGCGCCTTCTCTGACAGCTTGTAGAACGCGATGCCATCGTCTGACGTCAGTTGAAAGGGATGCTTACCGATGTAACTCACCGGTACCGCGAGACTGAGACGCCAGAGCGTAGCGAGATATTCGTCCAGGCTTTCCTCAACGGCGGGATTGCGCTTGTTGGTGGCCTGACCTTTGACGGCATCGAAAAGCTGGCGAAATTTTTCAGCTGGAGCGGCATCGGACTGCCAGGGCAGGGACGGTGGGCGGCGGTAGAGCTCCGGTTTCCATTCACCGTCCGGAGTTTCCTTTTCGTCAGTGCCGTTCTCCTGCTGCCACGCAACACTCGCGTCCTTGTCGATTTCACCGATGTGGTAGGCGGGGACCGGAAGGCGTGTTCCATCTTCCGCTGCTAGATCCGCAGCCCGCCATTTGTCGCTGCTCCGCAACTGCTCCCTGGCCTGAAGACGGAGGTCCATGATCACGATGTCCGTTCCATGGTCATCGGTTTCCGAGGTCGGGATGGTTGTGACAGCCACTTCGCCGGTTGTGAATTTTGCCTCGCCTCCGGTACCGGCGCTGAGATTTTCCTCCGAGTAGGTCCGCAGAACGATGTCGGCCGATGTTCGAAAATCATCGCCTGCGCGCTTCGTGATGATCTGAAAATGCTGGCTGAGCTGTGCGATGGAGAAAATGCCGATGCCAATCTTACCGATCAGGCGCCGTCCCTTCGGGCTCAGCTCGGGATTGGACGCATCCACGGTATTCAGTCTGCGGCCACCAGCCGTGCGCTTCGAGCTGCCGCCGATATGATGGATCAGATTGGCAAGCGCCTCCGGCGACATGCCCGCTCCATTGTCGGAAACAATGACCCGGTCGAACCTCGGAGCGTCCGTGCGGATCTCGACATATGTCGCGTCAGCATCGTAGGCATTGGAGATAAGTTCACGGAAAGCCGAGGACGGCCGCCGATAGATTCCGTCAGTAATTCGCGCCAGAACCCGCTGATCGACGCGCAGTGTGGAATAGGCGGCCTTCCCAGTTCCACGCTTCGTCCGGATTTCAGCCGCGAACGACTGCCCATCTTCAGCGCTTGCCGCGGCTTCGTCCAGTGTGTCGCTCATGCTGAGTCCCCAACTGGGATGCCTGGCCGCCTCATGGTCCCGGTAGAATGACCGGGACCGCAGTAGATCGCCCTTGGTGTTCTCACGCGGCCTCTGGGATATAAAGCGGCAGCTCCCCCTGCGGGCTACGAAAGACGCCCGTTTCCGTACTATCTGCCTGATCGCCCATCATCGAAGCGCCGATGGAGGTCGCGACGGCCCGCGCCAGGGGTGGAGGCACTGCGGCGCTGACCTGAAGGATCTGAGAAGATAGCGATCCGACGAGGACGTAGTCTGGGGGGAATCCCTGAAGCAGCAGCGCCTCGTAGACACTGAGACGTCTGCGACAGTCGGGGTGCACGTGCACCTCGCGGTTTCCATAGGCTACTGTCAGGCTGGGACGGTCCCAGCGGAGCGTCTTAAAGCTTCGGTGGCTGGCGCTTCCCGGCACCAGCATGCCGGGTGTGGAAAATCTGCGCGATTTCGGCCGCATAGCCCAATGGTTGGGATGATGCGGTATGGCATCTGGATCCATGCCCGGCTCCCATAGAACCGGCTCAGGGAGCCGGCCGATCGCAGACGCAACTGTCAGCGCACCACCTGCCAGCGTTTTTGGCAGCGGAGGTTTCCATCGGCACGCGGGGAAAAGCTCGCGGTTGAGCCCGACCAGAAAGAGCCGCCGTCTTTTTTGTGGCGTCTCGTGGTCGACCGAATTCAGGATCGCGCTGGAAACGGAAAATCCGGCGTGCTCCAGCCGCAATATGATCTCGTCAAGCCTATGCCTGTGCCGGACCTCATTCAGACCCGGAACATTCTCCATGACGAAGAATGGAAGGGGGTGTCTGGCATTCAGCGCTGTAAGGAGATCGGCATAAATGAGGGGCAGTTCATGCCGCGGATCGTCATCGGAGCGGACCTGGTTTGCCTGGCTGAAGCTCTGACAGGGAGGGCCGCCGATCAGACCCGTCGGGCGGCAGACTCCGCCCCACAGCTCATCCAGCCGCCGCAGGGTCAGGCTGCGAACATCCTCGACGCAAGCGCGCGCCTCGCCGGATCTGTTCCGGCGATAAGATGCAATGCTGTCAGGATTGCGGTCTGCCGCGAGGCCGACAGCATGACCCGCCTGCTCAAACCCCAGATCCAGCCCACCGGCACCGCAGAACAAGCTCAGCAACACTGCGAACCCTTTCTACGCGACGCGATGCCCGCACAGGATAATGAATCCCCGGTTCGGCGTATACCTGGCGGGCCCCTAGGCCAGAACGTTTCTTGTGGGATGTTGCCTGTACGCACCGCCGCGCGGACCCGGATCAAAGCCTCCCCAATGGGGGATAAGGCTCTGGACTGGAACCTGCGTTAACAAGAGGCTTTGGCGGGGTCACCGGACATCAGGGGCAGGAACACAATGGCTGATATGATGACGCCCGAGCAGCGCAGCCGGTGCATGGCCAACATCGGCTCGAAGAACACCAACCCGGAAATAAATGTGCGCCGTATCGCCCACGCCGCGGGATACCGGTTCCGGCTCCACCGGCGCGACCTTCCTGGAGCTCCAGATCTAGTTTTTCCAGCCCGCCGCAGAATCGTGTTTGTGCATGGATGCTTCTGGCACCGCCATCCCGGATGCCGCCTCGCTTCTGAACCCAAGACGAAGGCTGACTTCTGGCAGGCAAAATTTGAGCGCAATGTAAGCCGTGACGCAGCCAGTGAGGCGGCTCTGATTGCCGACGGATGGTCCGTCCTCACAATCTGGGAATGCGAGACAAGACAGCCGGACAGCGTTGCGGCTCGGCTGCGGGAGTTTCTCGGTCCGCCAGGCTCCACGGAAGCAGGCCGGCCACGACACATCCAGAAGGCCTGCTGCTCTGACTGCGCCGACCGGTCGGCTTGAGAGCGTCAAGCTTCCTCGCCTGGGATGGGCGGTGTCTCCATGCTGGGATAGACACCGCGTCCCGTACCGGAGGCGTGCAGGTTTAGGCGCAGCATTTCGGTCGCGGTCATGGTCTGCCGGCCGGGACAGATCGCCACCGGCTCTCTCGACGCAGTCAGAGCAGCAAGCCCAGTCGTCGATGCCGACCACGCGCGGCGGCGGCGGTACGGTCCCGCGACGACGGACAAACGTAGGACGGTGTCGCCGCTGACCGGCATGGCCATCCGCCGCGACAACCTTGCGCTGGACTCACCGCACAGCACCATGCTGATATCGGTCTAACGCCTCGGTCAACCAGTCGCTGCGTCGCCCCTTGCGCGCGCCCAGTCCCGGCACGGGCTCGGCAAAGACCCGCCCGGACAATGGACGCACTGGAAACGGCGCACCTGCACCCGCCACGTCATCGCCCGATCCTGCCAAGGCAGGTCCTTGAACGTCCGCCAATACCTGCTGTGCACCCGCGCCGAGGCACGCCCGCACACACGACAGAAGGCCTGGGCCGCCGTGGTCCGAGCGGTGGTCAGCAACCCCGTTCCATCCAGCGTCAGGTTATCGACCTGCAGGCCGTCCGGGACCGACGACATCGACGGGTTCGAGATCGGCATCGCGCTGCCCTCGGGCTACTACGCGAACCAATGCATGAATCACCCCGCAGCACCGAAAGTGTGGATCGGCGTTGAAACATGACCCTATGCGAAGCCCCGCCAAGTCTCTGATAAATCAACAAGATCCGAATATGGGTGGGGTCAGGATCGGCGCCTTTCCTGACCCCACCTCGCAGGCAAATTCGGTCGATTTGGCAATGGCCTAAGCAGAATTGTGGGAGGGGTCATCCTTCGACGCTGATCCACAGGGAGCCGCATAATCCGCTTCAGAAGCTTCGGAGAGAGGGGAGGGGACTACGGTTCACTGTGGCACCCTGCCCTACCGCTTCGCTGACGATACGAAGCTGAACGTGGTATGTTGGTAGAGCTTTTCCGTGTTCCGGGTTATACGAAGGCTTCGGATCGAAGCTAACGACTTTTGGTTCCATAACGTATATTATGCGAATACATGGTGTAGGCGCAAAATTGAGATGACACCCCCTGGCCAAACCCAAATGGCACCGCTTCTTTCATCGAGGTGGCGGAGGGCGTGCTCAAGTCATGAGGGCAAACTTGTCCCCTCCCCTCTCGCACATCAGACCGCCGCTGCTGATCCCGAGCGGACATTCGAGCTGCGGCGTTGAAGGTCCGTATTGGGTGGAGACTGTGTGAGAACGCGTTTTGGTCTATCGGTGCGGAGCGGAGATGGTGCGCGAGGTGCGGCGTGCTCTCACGCCCGGAGGGCGCTGAGGAGCGTTTCAACTCCGAGGATCGCCAGCACCCTCTTCAGATTATAGGCCAGGACTTGTAGGCTCATCTCGGTCGCCACGTTTTTCAACCGTCGCGTCCGGAAGTGGGTCGCCCCCATCCAGCCCTTGAGCGTCCCGAACACGTGTTCGACCGTTTGCCGCCGCGTGCGCATCGCGTGAGAATCCGCGTCGAGCCGGCGCTGCACGGCTTCCAATACCGCCTCGTGCTCCCAGCGCGTCACCCGCCGCTCCTTGGCTGGCGTGCAGCGCGCCTTGAGCGCGCAGCCGTGGCAGGCTGTCGTCCAGTAGCGCCGTAGCGTCAGCCCACCCTCAACATTCGTGTAGCGGTAGGGGAGCTGCTCACCGGCCGGACAGCGGTAGGTATCCGTCTCCGCCTCGTAGACGAAGTCCTGTTTGCCGAAGCGCCCTTCCGCCTTGGCACCCGAGGTCAGCGGTTTGGGCAGTGTCACCGCGATGCCGGCCTGATCGCAGGCTAGGATCTCCTCGCCCGAGAAGTAGCCGCGGTCAGCCAGCACGCTGAGCGCTTCATGCCCGGTTGCGACTTGGCCCTGGCGGCTCATGTGCGCCAGTTGGGTGCGGTCGTGCCCGACGTTGGTGACCTCGTGGGCGACGATCAGATGATGCTCGGTGTCGACGACCGCCTGCACGTTGTAGCCGACCATCCCCGTCCCCTTGCCGCGCGTGGCCATCGCCCGCGCGTCCGGATCGGTCAGCGAGATCTGCCGGTCGGGGGCGGCTTCGACGAGCGTCTCCATCGCCTGCAGTTCGCGCATCCGCGTCCGCAGGGCGTCCAGACGCTCCGCGATGCGCACCTTGCGCACGTGGGCGACCTCGTCCTCCTGGCGATCGGCGGTGTCGAGGGCGGCGAGATAGCGCGCGATGCTGGCCTCGATCTGCTCGATGCGGCGCCGGACCGCCGCCGGGGTAAAATTGCGATCACGCGTGTTCACCGCTTTGAAGCGGCTGCCGTCGAGAGCCACGATACCACCGGCCAGGAGGCCGAGTTGTCGGCACAGCACCACGAACTGGCGGCAGGCGGCCTGGATCGCAGGACCATTATCGCGCCGGAAGTCGGCGATGGTCTTGAAGTCGGGGGCGAGGCGGCCGGTCAGCCACATCAGCTCGACGTTGCGACCGGCCTCACGCTCCAGACGGCGGCTGGAAGTAACTTGGTTGACGTAGCCGTAGAGGTAGAGCTTCAGCAGCGTCGCGGGATGGTACCCGGGCCGTCCGGTCGCGGCCGGCATCATGCTCGCAAAGCCCAGGGCCGTGAGATCGAGCTCGTCTACGAACAGGTCGACGACGCGCACCGGATTGTCTTCGGACACATAGTCGTCCAACCGGTTCGGCAACAGCGTGACTTGGTGGCGATCCGCACCACAGATGAACCGCGCCATACACGCCTCCGCTGTCCCACAGAGACTATCAGAACCGCTACGTTTTCACACAGCCTCGGTGGGGAGCAGACCCTGGCTCTCTGCCAAGAAGCAGACGTCCCATATCTGAAATCGCCGCTTCGCTTGCAACCTTAGCTTGGTACAGCCGAATTCAGCAAAAAAAAGACCATAGCGATCTCAGAAACACGTCAAAGCAAATTTCGTGATCTGACACAACTTTGCCTCAGCAGCTAAACAAACGCTGACGATGATCAACGTTGCGCGCCCCCTTCCATCACAGAGTATCCTTCGCTTGGTCGAAGGCTTCGGGCTAACGGGGACGTGGTCGTGGACATTCGCCGCGAACGAGCATGTCTGGTCGCCGGGCCTGTTCCGGATCCTCGGGCTCGAGCCGAATTCGGCCCGACCGGAATACGGCCTTCTCCTCGCCCTCGTTCACCCAGAGGACCGGGACAACGTCACCTCGACGTCGGAATTGCTCCAAACCGGTCAGATGACGCAGCAATCCTTCCGGATCATCCGTCCGGACGGGACGATGCGCACCGTGATGAGCCGTGGCGAGGTGATTGTGGCGCCTGACGGGCGTCCGCTGCAGGCCATGGGCGTGCTGATCGATGTGAGCGACCGCGAGATGCTGGCGCGCGCACAGGCGGCGGAACGTCGGCGGAAGAGGACTCTTTTCGAGCAAACCGGCGCGTTCACCTCCGCAACTCCCGTCTATCCCTACACCGACTTCTCACCAGAATGGCTGGAGCTGGTCGGGCTGCCGCGGAAGGAATTGCTCGAGGAGCCGACGCTCCCTGTCTTGAAGGAGGAGCGCGCCCGCTGGCGCGACCATGGTCGCGAACTCTATCTGGCGCGACAGGTCGTCCACACACAGCCCCGTCTCATCCTGGCCAGCGGCGAGATCAGACCGTATCGGATGGTGATGGTGCCGATGCGGAACGCTGCCGGCGGCCCAGACGGCTGGGTGAACTACATCGCGCCCCTTCAACTCACCGGGATGACGCCCGGCGCGGTGCGGCAGAGCCTGGAACAGCTCGTCCGCGGGTTTCATCTACGCGCGGGTCGCGCCCTGCTCGGATGGTCGATGCAGCAACTCGCCGAAGCGGCTGGCCTTTCTTTTTCGACCGTTCGCCGGCTCGAAGACGAAGACGTGAGTGCCTCCCGGCGCGCCTGCCAAGCGACAATCCAGGCGCTCCGAAGCCACGGCATCGTCTTTTCATTCATGGAAGATGGGACTTTGGCGCTCGGCAAGCGGTGAATGTTCCTCAGCCACGGCACACGGGACGCAATGTGGTCGGTGGCGATGACTCAGCGGCTCGAAGCTCGCTTGCTGCAAGCTGGGCGCACCCCGGAAGTGCATCTGTTGGCGGGCCAGGATCACAGCCCGCATGGCGAGGATGAGAACGAGCACCACCTCAGGCTCATCACATTCCTGCGGCGGACGCTGGAGGCCGCTTAGAGCACCATCCGAGCGTGATGAAACGGCTAGCGAGGTGACGGGTTGGTCGGCGAAGGAGAGCGCCGATGTCCTCAGCCCTGTCCGTCGATCTGCGTCAGCGCGTGGTCGTTGCCGTCGCGGCCGGCGCCTCCCGGCACAAAGCTGCCGAACGCTTTGGGGTCAGCCTGGCGAGCGCCAGTCGGTGGTGTGATCGCTTCGCCCGTGAGGGCCACGTCGCGCCCAAGCCGATGGGCGGTGATCAGCGCTCGCACCAGATCGAGGCGCGGGCCGACCTGATCGTCTCCCTCTACGAGGCGCAGCCCGGCATCTACCTGCACGAACTCCGTGCGGCTCTCGCCGAGCACGGCATCTGCGTGGCCCAGAGTAGCCTCTCGCGCTTCTTCAAGCGCCACGGCATCTCGCGAAAAAAAGTACGGGGCACGCGGCCGAGCAGGACCGGGAGGACGTGAGAGCTGCGCGCGAGGCGTGGTTCGAGGGCCAACTCGACCTCGACCCAGATCGCCTCGTTTTCATCGACGAGACCGCAGCCAACACCGCCATGGCCCGGCGCTACGGGCGCGCTCCACGGGGCGAACGCTGCCGGATGAGCGTGCCACAGGGCCACTGGAAAACCACCACCGTCACGGCGGGTCTGCGCACCAGCGGCATCACCGCACCCTGGCTGCTGGACGGTGCCATGAACGGGCATGCCTTCCGCACCTACGTGGCCGACGTGCTCGCTCCAACGCTCCAGCCCGGCGACACGGTCGTCATGGACAACCTGCCAGCCCACAAGGTCAGCGGCGTCCGCGAGCAGATCGAGGTGGTGGGAGCCCGGCTGCTCTACCTCCCAGCCTACTCGCCCGACTTCAACCCGATCGAGATGGCCTTCGCGAAGCTGAAGGCGCTGCTGCGCTGCGCCGCGGCGCGAACCATCCCAGATCTCTGGGACGCCATACGGCGCAGCCTAACCCGCTTCGCGCCAGCTGAATGTCGAGCCTACCTCGCCGCTGCAGGCCGGGGCCGTGATCTCCGACCGGCTTCTGACCGATCTGATGAGCGTGCACGCCCTCGGCCTGCGCGACGCGCTCGCCCGCGATCCCGACGCCGCATTGCTCGCTCTGCTGCATGCTCTTACGCTCCGGACCTTCTAGCGGGGGAGCGGCGCGAGGGAGACATGCCTAGAGATCAAGGCGCGCCACATCGCCCTGGCGAGCGCCGTGCCGGGGCTTGCCGACAACCCGGCGGCGGCTGCGATCGCCGAGCGGCATGCCAGTTGGTCCCAGCAACTACCATCCCGGCCCCAGGATCTCTGGTCGGCATTGCGCGTCTCCGATCATGATAGCCGGCATGACCTCCTCGCGCATTGCACGTCACTCAGCCTCAATGCCGTGATCCTGCCGCACGCTCAGCTCGACCGCGCCGTGTCGCCCGCCGACCGGATCGCCCGGCAAGTCGGCCTCGACATGACCCGCAGCTTCACGCCGAACGTCGCGAATTATTTCGGGCGCACGACGAAGGCCGGCATCCTCGCCGCGGTGCGAGAGGCGAAGGGCGAGACGGCGGTTCAACTCATCGACCATCTGCGCAAGGCCGACATGGCCGCGGAAGCGGAACGATTCGTGGCCAGCACCGGATGGCTGCCGCAGCCGCTGCGCACGCCTGAGGAGGGCGACGAAGCCCCCTCCCCTGCCCCGGAATGGTGTCGACCACGGCGCGGCCGCGGAGACCGGCACCGTGCTTCCCGCCTTCCTGACCGACCCGGACGCGAGCGCCTTGCCGGAGGCAGAAGCCTGGCCGCAAGCGGCCGAGTAGCGCCAGGGCCTTCCTCCGCCTCGACCGACGCCGGCCCGCTGCGCAGCGGGCCGTGCGCTGGTCCGGTGGGAGCCGCCCGTTGCCCGTCCCGAGATGGGCTGCGCGTCGCTCTGCATGCCCGGGCTGCCGCGGCGATGCGGCGTTACCCACGGCGCAGGAGAGGCCGGGCACAGTCGGGAAGTTCGCGAAAGTCGCAGGCGCGCGCAAGAGCAGGCCCGCGACGCGGCCGTCATCTCAACGGAGCCTTCCATGATCTCGTCTGCTGCCATCCTGCCGTCCCGCGTCCCCTCCCCTCGCGTCGCGGCACCCCACGGCCGATGCGCTGATCGCCGCCGCCCATGGGGTGCCGCGGCGCGTCACCGATGCTGCGCGACGCCACTTCGACGCCGCCCTGGCCCGCCTCGCACCGGGCAGACGTCTGGTCGCGATCACCGGGCAAGCGCTCGCGCCAGATCGCCCGACCGGCGCCGAAGCTTTAGCTCGCTTGCGGCGCGATCGGACCGCGCACATCGTCTTCAGCGCCGCCCTCGACGTGCGCCTGTTCGCCCCGCACGGCACCCGGGTCGCCACACGGCTCACCGTGATCGACCGCGTGCCCGCTCCCGATCCCGACGCGGTGAAGGCCTGCAGCGGGCGGGCCGAGACTGCCGCAGCCCTGCTCGCCCTCGTCCGCCGTCACGTGCCGCCCCGTTGGGGACGCTCGCGTCTTGAGCCGATGCCAACCGGCGCGCTGGCAGGACTTGCGGCACCGATGGGGCCGGAGCGCTGCCCGCACGCTCCCTTGTTGCGGTCGCCGTTGGGCGCCCCGTCGAGAGGGAGAGGTCAAGTGCGCGGCGCGTGACGGGTTTAGAGGTCGGGAGAGAGGCTCCGCGGCCGCTCGTCGCGAAGGTCTGTCCGATGGCGCACTCCCCTCCCCGGCCCACGCCGGATCGTACCAACGTGTATCGCGAGGTTACCGACTGCATCATCGTCGACTTGGAGGGCGGCCGCCTGCCCTGGGTCCAGCCCTGGTCCTCCGGCCGCATCCGGGCACCGCTTGGATTGCCCGCCAACGCTGCCACCGGCCGCCGTTGCTCGGGCATCAGCATTCTAATCCTATGATGCGCCGTAGTGGAGCGCGGTTTCGCCGGTCATGCGGGACCGCGAGGTCCGGCAAGCTCTTGGTGAAGGTGCAGCGGGGGCAGGCAGGATTGCCGCAGCGCAGGCGGCGCAGGTGCAGGCGCAGACAGACGGAGCGGCACTGCCAGGGCAGATCGGCGAGGCAGCGTTTGTAGTGGCCGTGGGCGCGATCCGATCGCCTGCGGCAGGCTGGACAGCTCGGCGTAGTCGATCGTGGCACTGCCAGCACCGTCACCCGCTCGGGCTCGGGCGAGACCGCGATGACGCGCAGCGAGGCTGGAATGAAGGGGAGCAAACGTTTGGGCATGGGCGGATCCGGGCTACCTCTAATCCTCCGAATCTCCGCCCAGAGCGAAGGCTCCCGTTCTTATTCTCACCGCCCCACAAGGTGACAGAGAACCGATACTCCCTGATTGTGGGCATCGAAAATTCCCTGGTCGGTGCTATGGCCCGCAGAGAGGCGACGCCCCGCGCCCTCTCGGGCTTTTCCATCATCGGCCACCATGCCTGCCGACACGGATCGGCTGGGAGCTGCGGGCAGGCGGCCTGGCGGGAGGCGGGGCGCGCTGAAATGTGCGACCGCTCTACCGACCTGACCCGCCAAGCGGGGACACTGATGGATGCCGCCCGCGCGCTTGCCGAGGCCTGTCGGGCCCTCGGCGCTCAGGGTGCGTCCGCGGCGCCGGGCTGGCCCCTCATGGGTCTGCTGCGCCAGCCGCACCCTGCGCGGACAACGCCGCTGCGGCTTGGCCAACGCGGCCCGGACTGCAGCGTGCAGTCAGGCCTGCCTAAGAGCGCAGCGCCGCCGCCCTCCACCGTCCCACCATCGGTGCCGAGCGCCGCCCGCTCGCCGCGCTGGCGGCTGCGCACCCTACCGGCATGATGGAAGCGCAGTGGGCGGTCGCCGCTGGGCTGGAGCGCACGGGCGACACCTTCAAGATCTACGAGTTCCCGCCTGTGGGGTGCGTGCCGGATCGAACAGCGCGGCAGCCTGTTCTACGCAACGGACGAAGGATTCCTTGCGCTCGGCGAGATGAAGATCCCGGTCGTGCCCGAGCCGGGACCGGACCTCGCCGCGTTCTGGGCCGAGCGTATCCCGGGCGCGGGGTCGATGCTCTGGCAACTCGCCGAGACGTGGCCGGTAGCAACCGCGCGCGCTGCCCTTGCGGATACGCTTAGGCTCACGGCGTCTGGTGGTACCTTCAACACCTACCTCTTGCGCCTGCGATCCGCAGTGTTGATCGCGGAGCCGGAGCACGGACAGGTCCGCATCGTCGATGCGCTGGTCTGTCGAACCGAGCCCTGCATCAAGGCGTCCGGAACGCAGGTCCGACCCGCGGGTTCCTCCACACGCGAATCCGCGATCGAGCTTGTGCCGGGCTTGCGCGGGACTCGACTCCCGAAACCGAATCGGTCCTCTATGCTCGCTTGCGGTGCTAGGGTGATATTCGTCACCAAACCGCAAACGAGTCGGGAGCATGAATCAGCACGTTCCTCTCGGGCCCCTCGCGCCCGCGCCGAACACCACAGCCGGGAAGGACGCACGCCTTCTTGAGCGGAAGCTGCGCGAGATCGCGGCCGTCGTGTTCTCGCCCTCCGAGACGAAGACGCTCCGGCGCTTCACCTCGGGCGAGGTCGCACGCATCCTCGGCGTGACCGATAGCCGGATCCGGCAACTCTCGCCCGATCTGCTCGTCTCCGAGCCCGAGGTCGCGCCGGGCGGGCGCCGGCTCTACACGCTTGCCGACATCCACGCCTTCCGCGCGCATCTGCACGAGATCGACCGGGTCGGCCGGCGCTACCAGCCACATCGAAATGCCGAAGCAGGCGAGCACCTGCAAGTCATCGCCTGCGTGAACTTCAAGGGCGGGTCCGGCAAGACCACGACCGCGGCCCACCTCGCGCAGTCCCTCGTGCTGCGCGGCTACCGCGTGTTGGCGATCGATCTCGACCCACAGGCCTCGCTCTCTACGTTGCTCGGCGTCCGGCCGGAGAACGAGGCGACCCCCTACCCCACTATCTATGACGCGATCCGCTACGGGGCGGAGCGACGGGGCATGCAGGAGGTGATCCGGCAGACCTATTTCACCGGCCTGGATCTCGTGCCAGCCGACCTTGAGCTTGAGGTGTTCGAGTTCGAGGCACCGATGCACTTGGCACGGCGGCAGCCTGGCGACACCGAGCCCCCCTTCTTTGCTCGGATCAGCTTGGCGCTGAGCGAGGTGGCGGACGCCTACGACGCCGTGGTGATCGATTGCCCGCCCCGGCTCGGCTATCTCACGATCTCGGCGCTCGCCGCCGCGACGGCGCTCCTCATCACCATCCACCCGCAGATGCTCGATGTCTCGAGCATGCGGCAATTCCTGACCATGATGGACGAGCTGATGGAGCCGGTCCGCGCCCAGGGCGGCGCGCCGGCCCACGACTGGTTCCGCTACCTCGTCACTCGATTTGAGCCGAACGACACCCCACAGACGGAGGTTGTCGCGATGCTGCGTGGGCTGTTCGGCGAGCGCGTGCTGACGAAGGCCATGCTCGACTCGGCCGCAGTCGCGAACTCCGGACTACGCGGGCAGACCGTCTACGAGACCCCGCTACGCCGCGACGAAGTGACGGGATCGACCTACCGGCGCGCCCTTGACGCGCTCGACGCAGTGAACGGCGAGATCGAGAGCTTGATCGGCCGGGCGTGGGGCCGCGCATGAGCCAGAAGAAACGCCTTTCCGCGATAATGGGCTCGCCGATCCAGGCAGATGCCCCGCACCCCGCGGATGCTGAGAAATCAACGGCTTCACCCCCTGTAGCAGGTGCTACAGCCCCGCCCCCGCCTGAGAAGCGATCTGGGGCTGCGCGTTCCATGGCTTCCCTCTGGCTCGCGCAGACAGCCCCCGCTCTCGCGGAAGACGGGGTTGTCGAACTGGACCCCAACCTCTGCGACCCGTCCGCCATCGCCGACCGGGTGCCGGACGCCACCGATGCGGCCTTTACCGCCTTCGTGGACCAGGTCCGGGAGGAAGGCCAGCACACGCCGATCCTTGTGCGCAAGCATCCAGCGGCGCCGGGACGCTACGAGATCGCCTACGGGCGCCGCCGCACGCGCGCGGCCCGCGAGATCGGCAAGCCAGTCCGGGCTGTGGTGCGAGACCTGAGCGACGCCGAACTGGTCGTGGCGCAGGGTTCCGAGAACCTGGCCCGCGAGGATCTGAGTTACATCGAGCGGGCCCACTTCGCCCGGAACATGGAGCAGGCCGGCGTCGCGCGTGAGGTGATCCTGAAGGCCATGGGCGTTCATCGCCCGGACCTCGTGAACTACCTCGCGGTGGCGGAGGCGATCCCCGCACCCGTGCTCGCCGCGATCGGGCCAGCGCCGAAGATCGGCCGCCCGCGCTGGCTCACGCTCGCCGACCGGATTCAGGGCGCATCACCGGAGCAGGTCGATACCGCCCTCGCCTCCCCGGACCTTGCCGGTAAGCCGTCGGACGAGCGATTCGCCGTGGTGCTGACCGCGCTCACCGCGGCGCCGAAGCCGGCTCGCAAGCCGAAGGGTGAAACGATGAAAGACTCCAAGGGGATGAAATTCGCCCGTGTCGAGCGCAGCACGTCCGGCGTGCGCGTGACGACCGACGAGAAGATCGAGCCCGGATTCGGCGACTACCTTGCCGGCCGGCTTCACGAGATCCTTGCCGCCTACCGGGCGAGCAAGGGCTAACCCCGCCGATCCACCACCAACAGGAAGGAGACGAGGACACCGTCAAAAGAAAGGGCCCACCGAACCGAAGTGCGGCAGACCCCCTCTCTGTAGTCCTGGCAGACCCAGAGAATCACATCTCCCGGCACATCGCAAGGCTGAACACCGCCGACCGCGCGTGATTGCGTGACGGCGAACGCCCCATCTTGGCCCGGTACTCGATCCGAGCATGCTCCACATTACGACGCCCTTCGGGCGGCGATCGTTGACGGCTGCGCAAGTGCGAGCGCAGGCGAACGCAGACTGCTGCCTGCGCGAGACCACCGTCCAGAAGTGGACCGTGCTCCGCGACATCACCGAGGCGCGCGCGCAGCTCGGCCTCTCGTCGCCGAGCCTCGCCGTGCTCGACGCGCTGGCAAGCTTCCTGCCAGAGACCGCGCTGCAGATCGGGGAGGGGCCCGGGCTCGTCGTCTTCCCGTCGAACCGGGCGCTGGGCTCGCGCACGCGCGGTATGGCCGAGTCCACGATCCGGCGCCATCTCGCCGCCCTGGTAGAGGCCGGCATCGTCATCCGCCGGGATAGCCCGAATGGAAAGCGCTACTGCCGGCGCGGGGCAGGGGGCCAAGTCGCACAGGCCTACGGCTTCGACCTCGCCCCGCTTGTCGCCCGCGCGTCCGAGTTCGCTGATTTAGCCGAGACCGTGCGCGCCGCGGCGATGGCGCTGCGCGTGGTCCGCGAGCGCGTTACGCTGCTGCGCCGGGACTGCGTGAAGCTGATCCAGGCTCTGGAGGCGGCGGAGGGCGCGCCGGGCGCCGCGGAGCCGTTGAGAGCCCGCTACGGCGCGATCCTGGGCGCCCTGCCCCGCGTGGCTGCCCGCGCCAATTTGGACGCGACTGCAGAGGCCCTGGCTGGGCTGGCGGCCGACGTGGGCAAGCTGTTGCTTGCGCATCAAGAAGTCGCGAATTCGAGCGGCAATGCCGGTCAGGATGAGCGGCACTGTCAGAATTCAAACCCCGAACTTTTTAGTTATGAACCAGCCTCCAAGATGGGGGGGAAGGGATCGACATCGCCCGGTCCGGTAAACGGCGCGCCGGCCGCACGCGGTGAGGCAGGGCAGGGGGCGGCCACCGCTCACCTCCCGACCCGCACCACTTACCCACTCGGTCTCGTCCTAGACGCATGCCCCGACATTCGGAGCTACGCTCGGGGCGGCATCGGCTCCTGGCGGGATCTCATCGACACCGCAGGTCTCGTCCGGTCCATACTTGGGATCAGCCCTCATGCTTGGGGCGAAGCCCGTGAGGTGATGGGCGATGATGCGGCAGCGGTGACACTTGCAGCGATCCTGCAGCGGGCTGAGCACATCAAGGCGCCGGGGGGCTACCTGCGCGCGCTGGTCGACCGGCAGCGGCGAGGAGAGTTCAGCCTGGGGCCGGTGCTGCAGGCGCTCAGCCGCGGCCGACTCGCACGCCGTGCTGCTGGTGGTTAAGAGCGCCTAACAGAACCGGTAGATCTGGTTGAGTGTGATGAGGCTTGCCGCGAGGGTGGTGAAGGCCTCCTAGATGTCGGCGCGGCGCTCGTAGCGGATGGGCAGGCGGCGGAAGCGGTTGAACCACGCGTAGGTGCGCTCGACCACCCATCGGTGTCGGCTAAGCCTCTCGCTGCTCTCGATGCCCTTGCGGGCGATGCGCGGAACGATCCCGCGCGCCCGGCACTCCTGCCGGCGCGCCTTGGCATCGTAGGCCTTGTCGGCGTGCAGCTTGTCAGGGCGTCGGCGCGGTCGGCCGCGCCGGCCCGCGCTCAGTGGCGGGATGGCATCGAGGGTCGGTGCCATCTCCGGGCTGTCGTGTCGGTTGGCCCCCGTCAGCCTCACCCCCAGCGGCGTGCCGCCGGCGTCGATGACGAGGTGGCGCTTCGTGCCCGGCTTGCCCCGGTCCGTCGGGTTCGGGCCGGTGGCAGCCCCCCCTTTATGGATGGCCCGCCCCTCACCGGGCTGCCCTGCTAGCCTTGCAGGGTCGCTAAGTTGAAGGGACGGAGCGGGACGATGACGATCGCGGTGCTGGGGATCGATCTGGGCAAGAACAGCTGCAGCCTGGTCGGGCTGGACGGGACTGGGCGGGTCGTGCTGCGCCGCCGGATGCGGCGCGAGACGGTGATCGCCTTCAGCGCGAAGTTGCCGGGGTGCGTCGTGGCAATGGAGGCGTGCTGCGGTGCGCACCACACGGGCCGAGCCCTCGTGGAGCAGGGGCACACGGTCCGACTGATGTCGCCGGAATACGTGCGCCCGTACGTCAAGGCGCAGAAGAACGACGACCGCGACGCCGAAGCCATCGCCGAGGCGGCCACCCGCCCAACGATGCGGTTCGTGGCGCTCAAATCCGAGGCGCAGCTCGACGTGCAGACCCTGCACCGGGTCCGCGACCAGCTCGTGGGCGAGCGCACGGCGCTGATGAACCAGGTCCGCGCCATCCTTCTGGAGCGCGGCTATGTCGTAGCGCAGGGGCGGGCCAAGCTGGCTGCCTGTCTAACCGAGTTACTCGACACGGAGGCGGTCTCCTCCCTCACAGCGCGCATGCGCACCCTTGTGGCGGAGGTGCGCGAGCGCTGGCAGAGCCTCGACCGGCGCATCGCCGCGCTGGATGCCGAGTTCGCCGAGCAGGCGCGCACGGACGAGAACGCGCGGCGGCTGACGACCATCCCGGGCATCGGCGCGCTCAACGCGACCGCGCTGGTTGCGGCCATCGGCGACGTGGCCACCTTCGCGCGCGGGCGCGACCTGGCAGCCTGGCTCGGCCTCGTACCGCGGCAGGTCACGACCGGAGGGAAGCCCAAGCTCGTCGGCATCACCAAGCGCGGCAGCAAGTACCTGCGCAAGACGCTCATCCAGGGCGCCCGGGCCGCGATGCAGACGCTCCGGCAGGGTGACACGCGGCTCGGGCAGTGGCTGCGCGGGTTGCTGGCGCGAGCGCACACCAACACGGCGGTGGTGGCCTTGGCAGCCAAGATGGCGCGCATCGTCTGGGCGCTGCTGCGCCACGGGCGCGTCTTTCAAGCTCTCCGCCGCGGATCGCCTTCGGTTGGAGGCCCTGGTCGCGGATCGAAACACGCCACAGAAGCACGTCTGGCGGGCTCGCATGGTGTTGCTTAGCGCCGATGGGCTCGGGACGCACGCGATCATGCGTGAGGCGGGCGTCTCCAAGACGGCGGTCTGGCGCTGGCAGGACCGCTTCGCGCAGGAAGGCGTCGCAGGGCTCCTGCGGGATAAGACGCGGCCGGCGCGCATCCCGCCGCTGGGGCCGGAGGTGGCTCTGACGCAGGAAGAGCCGCCCGGCGAGACCACGCATTGGACGGCCGCCGCCATGAGCAAGGTCGCGGCCATCAGCGTCTCGTCAGTGCAACGGATCTGGCGTGGGCATGGGCTGCAGCCGCATCGGGTCCGGCAGTTCAAGCTCTCCACCGACCCGGCCTTCGCCGCTAAACTGCGCGATGTCGTTGGGCTCTACGTCGACCCAACCGCCCATGCCGTCGTGCTCTCGGTCGACGAGAAGAGCCAAATTCAGGCGCTCGTCAGCACGCAGGACCCGTTGCCGATGGAACCAGGCCACGCCCTTCTCGGGTCACAGGCATCGGCGAGGTAAAACCTCACCGCAGGGCGTTCCCGGGCGGCCGACAGGTCCGGGGGAAGACACGATCGGTCGATCAGAGTGCGGGGCAGACCGCCCGGGAACTGGCGCCAATCTTCTGACTGTCGCTATGGTGCACGAGCCCGCCGCCCTGGAGGGGACGACGTTCGTGCAGGGCCTGCTCCAGAGCGTCGAGCACGAAGGCGGCATGGAGCCCGGGAGACCCGCCAACCGACGATGCGCCGGGCATAGGCGTCGATCACGAAGGCCACGTATACAGAGCCGGTCCAGGTCGCGACGTAGGTGAAGTCGCCGACCCACAAGGCGTTGGGACGCGGGGCCTTGAACCGGCGGTTCACCCGGTCGAGCGGGCAGGCCGCGGCCGGGTCCGGGATGGTGGTGCGAACCTTCTTGCCCCGCACGATGCCCTGCAGCCCCATGACCCGCATCAGCCGGGCGACCGTGCAACGGTCCACCGCGATCCCTTCTCGACCGAGTTGCCGCCAGACCTTCCGCACTCCGTAGACGTGGAAGTTCTCCTCGAACACGCGCCGGATCTCGACCATGAGCGCCGCGTCCGAGCGAGCCCGAGCCGGCAGCTTGCCGGGATCGGCCCGCCGCGCGGCATGGGCGTGATAGGTTGACGGGGCGATCGGCAGCACGCGGCAGATCGGCCTCATCCTGAGGCTCTCGAAGGACGACCCCGTAGGCCTCCCGGTGATCGTCAATGACGGCGATCATGTCCGCGACCGGCGGTCGAGCTCCGCCATCGCGAAATGGGCCGACGCCTTCCTCAGGATCTCGTTGGCTTGGCGCAACTCGCGGTTCTCGCGCTCCAGTGCTTTGATCCGCTCGCGCTCGTCCGTCGTTGGTCCGGGCCACTGGCCCTGGTCCCGCTCGGCTTGACGGACCTTGTATAGCGACAGGGGCTCGCAATACCTCGCCGTACGCTACACGGAGCGGCTGGCGGAGGCGGGGGTCGAGCCCTCGGTCGGCAGCGTCGGGGACAGGCCGGGCGAAGAAGCGCGACAGGCTGCTCGTGCTCGCCTGGATGCCGTGAGCGAGCGGCGCGGCTGCGCCGCGCTCGGCGTCGGCCGGTCGAGCATCCGCTACCGCGCGACCAAGCCCGATCAGGCACCGCTGCGGATGCGCATCTGTGATCTGGCCAAGAGCCGGGTGCGCTACGGCTACTTCCGAATCTACATCCTGCTGCGCCGGGAGGGTTGGCGGGTGAATCACAAGAGGGTCCACCGTCTCTACCGGGACGAGGGGCTGAGCCTGCGGCTCAAGCGACCGCGCCGGCACGTCAGCGCGGCACACCGTGAGCGTCAGCCTGCTGCGCTCCAGCCGAACGAACGCTGGTCGATGGACTTCGTCTCCGACGCGCTGTTCGACGGCCGCCGGCTGCGGGCCCTGACGGTCGTCGATACGTTCACGCGCGAGGCTCTGGCGATCGAGGTCGACCAGGGCATCAAAGGCGAACAGGTCGTGGCTGTCGTCGGCCGCTTGGCGCTGCTGCGCGGAGCACCGTGCGCGATTCAAGTCGATAACGGGCCTGAGTTCGTCTCGAAAGCCCTCGACCGCTGGGCCTACGAGAACGGTGTCACGTTGGAATTCTCGCGCCCTGGCAAACCGACAGACAACGCGCTGGTCGAGTCCTTCAACGGCCGCCTGCGCGACGAGTGCCTGAAAGCGAACTGGTTCTTGTCGTTGGCCGACGCGCGGAGCAAGATCGAGACGTGGCGGCGGCACTACAACGAGAGCCGTCCTCACACCGCCCTGGGGTGGCGAACGCCCCAGGAGTTCGCCTTGGCGGCGGCCCTGCAGGCCGCCGAATGAGATCCGGAAGCTCACCTTTCGGCCG
>NZ_JAKSYB010000078.1:0-2701 GCF_022829505.1 Methylobacterium sp. J-043
GTTGATCGTGGAAGGCCCCGGGAGTGACCAAGGGTCAGCGCCGATCAGAGCGGGGTGGCCCCTGCACGACGCGCCGAGGTATGCGCCGTCGTCGGCCTCTCGTGATGTCGTCGCCAGCGTTGCCGGATCTGAGCGGGTCGGGCATCTCTCGGATGGAGCGCCAGAGCTCTGTTGCCGTCACGATGGCCGCGAAGGCTTGGTGGCGGGGGCGATCCCTCGCGCAACCAAGCGTGGCAAACCGCAGCTTCGGACTGGATCGCGTCCGCACGAGCGCCTACGATCCGGTCAGGGTGGTACGCGCCGCCCTGGGGCGTGGAAACCCCTTGTCTGACGGTATGGCGCCGGCCGTGACGGCGCCGGATTCCTTGACCTTCTTGGTCGGGGAGCCTGCGACGCATGTCCAGGCGCCCCGCTGCTAAAGGTCGTAGGGACCGTTCAGACACGGTTTTCCAACTCCCCGACTATGGGTGGTTGAGGCTCGTTAGCGGGGGCGCACCGCGGACACGGGCCTGCAGGGGTGGTTCGATGCACCGCTCGCACGATCGCGAAACCCTGGAAGCGCGGACGATCGAGGCCCAGCGCCTCTACATCAAGGCCCTCGTCGAGCTTGAACGGGTGCAGGACGGGATCGATGAAGGGTCGCTGATCGTCACCCATGGCGACCTGATCCAGGCCGAATGCCTGCTCGCCGAGCGTCGTTTCGCGCTCGTGGATCTGCTGAGCGCGCTCGGCTACACGCCGAAAGGCTTCACCGCCAAGCTGCCGCGCAGGTCGGGCAAGGGCGGCCACCGGCTGGACGCGACGTCCGATCCGGACATCGCCGCTCTGCGCCTCTGCTACCTCGCATGGCAGGGCAATTCCGTCTCGGTGGACACCGGACGGTCGATCCGCTCGATGCTCAACCTCGGCAGGGTCCTGATCCTGCTCGGAGCCCTTTCCGAAGAGGACATGGCGGCGGAGGAGCCGAGCGGAGAGGCCATCCCCAACTGACCCCTGCGAGGCGGGGATGTGCTGGCTGCGCCAAGCGCGGGACCGTGCGCGGGTCCGGGCAAGAGCCCGGATCATGGTCGCGCGCTATGGCGGCCCGGCCTACTGGCTGGCCCGGGATCGGGCTCGGGCCGCGCGCGGCGCGGATGCGGCCCGGGATCGGTTCTGGGGGAAAGTGGCCGTCGAGATCGCCCCGCTCGACGGTCGGGTGATCGGACTCGGGACCGGCGAACGCTGGCGCTAGGGCCCGGCCCCGCAAGAGGATCGGCGCGCCCCTCGTTCGAGGAGCGCGCCGTAAGTCGGTTCAAGTCTTGGGACAGAACGAGAGCGGATATAGGTAGATTTCTGCCCTCAAGCTACATTTATCAGTCACTTCCGGCACCATTATCACGCAATTAATTTGCGCATCATGCCTTTGGATTGTTCATGTCGTCATTCTATTTTCATTTAGTTCAGAATGCAGCAACGGGAGACGTAAGGCCGCCAGTCCTCACAAATCGAGGTCCTGTTGGAGGAAGCGGGCCGGGATGTCCTCCTCCCTGCCCTGCCAAGCGATGCGTCCATCCTGCCAAATCGTGACGAAGCCGCCGCTGCGAGGGATCGGGGGCGGCGGAGCCGCCTCGAAGTTGTCGCAGCCGAACTCGGCCGAGGTGGCCGAGAAGGGCGGCCGGGGATTGTTGCCGACCAAGACGCGGTCGCAGGCGCCCGTCGGCCGCCGGACGCGGCGGCGGGACAGACCGAGGTGGAACCACTCGTAGGCCCGCTGCTCCTCGTCCGAGGGCGCCATCCAGTGCCGGCAGTGCTTGCACCGGCCGGGGCGCGTGTCGGCCGGCTCGTCGAGGGCCGGCCCGCCGTTGTGCCCGACGCGAGCGGTCATGATCGCCCTCCCCGCTCCGAGGCGGCCTCGATCAACCAATGTCGAAGATCTCGCCGCATCAAGCCGATCGGCCCGTTGATGACGGTGATGCGGGCGTCCGGCCGGACGCAGCCCATGGTGACGAAGCCCGCCACGAATGCCTGCATGACGTCGAGGTAGAGCCGTCCACCCACCAGCGCGACATCCTCGAACGGCTCGGCGCCATACCCTGTCATCGAGGCGATCTCGGCGCCGGCGTGCATGCCGCAGGTGTCGGGCCGCCGCGGCGAGGGCGGGCGCGGCCATCGCGTCGTCACGCCGCCGGCGATCATCCGCTCGGCGAGATCCTGGGTCAGCCGCGCGTCGTAGTCGGCGATCGGCGTCGCCGCGTCGCGGAAGCCGTAAAGCGCCGACAGGAATGCGACCCGGGCCCGCCGGCCCTCCGGGTCGGCGGCGCGCAGGGTCCGCCACAGCGGGCCGTCGTAGCGCGCGAGTGCCGGGATGCGGTCGGGATCGGGGCGCTTGGTTGCCGAGCAGGCAAGGACGAGAAGACGGGGCACCGGCTTAGCTTTCGCGACGGGCACCGGAGCCTCTCTCCGGTCGATCATCCCATCGCGAAGCCCCTGGCCTCCTCCGACTCTTGAGCCCGGTCCCAGTTAGGACCGGGCGACCGGCCTGAGGTAAGGGGCCGGGATGTCAGCTCCCCACCCCGTCGCCACCGACCCTGCACCGAATTTTCACTCCTGGCGCGACCGCATCGAGCGCATGAACCCGGCGACGTCCCCCTGCCCCGGCCTGCATGGCGAGACGTGGCAGAGGGTCCACGCGGCGATGCTCGACTTCCTCGAGCGCTTCGGA
>NZ_JAKSYB010000041.1:0-1158 GCF_022829505.1 Methylobacterium sp. J-043
TCGAGATAGGCTTGGTTGACGGAGGTGATCTCGAGCTCGCCCCGCTCCGAGGGCTTCACCTCGGCGGCGATGTCGAGCACCCCATTGTCGTAGAAGTACAGGCCCGTCACCGCCCAGGGGCTCTCTGGCGTCTTGGGCTTCTCCACCAGCCGCAGGGGCCGGCCGGTCTCGTCGAGGGTGACGACGCCGTAGGCCTCCGGATGATCGACGTGGTAGGCGAACACCGTCGCTCCGCTCTTGCGGGCGCGGGCCTTGGCGAGCAGGTCGCTCATGCCGTTGCCGAAGAACAGGTTGTCGCCGAGCACCAGCGCCACGTCGTCGTTGCCGACGAAGTCGCGGCCGATGATGAAGGCCTGGGCCAGCCCCTCGGGCCGCGGCTGCACCGCGTAGGAGAAGGTCAGGCCGAACTGCTCGCCGGTGCCGAGCAGGCGCTGGTAGTTGCCGAGGTGCTCAGGCGAGGAGATGATCAGGATCTCGCGGATGCCGGCCAGCATCAGCACCGAGATCGGATAGTAGATCATCGGCTTGTCGTAGACCGGCAGCAGCTGCTTGTTGATCGCCAGCGTGGCCGGGTGGAGCCTTGTGCCGGAGCCGCCGGCGAGCACGATGCCCTTCATGCGAAACACGTCCTGATCAGTGGGAGCGGACCGGCCCGACCAGCCGGTCGAGGATGTCGTCGAGCGCCTGCTCCCAGGGGCGGGGCGCGATGCCGTAGGCGTCGGTCAGGCTCTGGGTGGAGAGGCGCGAGTTCACCGGACGCCGGGCCGGCGTCGGGTAGGCGGAGGTCGGGATGCCCTCGACCGGCACGATGCGTCCGCCGCGCCGGGCCGAGCCCGCGACGATCGCGCGGGCGAAGTCGCACCACGTGGTCGCGCCGTCGTTGACGCAGTGAAAGGTGCCGGTGGCCGCAGCCTCATCGCCGGCCAGCCGCAGGGCGATGGTTGCGAGTGCGCTCGCGAGATCGGCCGCGGAGGTCGGGCAACCGTGCTGATCATCGACAACGGTGAGTTTGTCCCGCTCGCCCGAGAGCCGCAGCATCGTCTTCACGAAGTTGCCCCGGTGCGGGCTCACCACCCAGGCGGTGCGCACGATCGCGTGGCGCGGATTGCCGGAGCGGACCGCCATCTCGCCGGCGGCCTTGCTGGCACCGTAGACGCT